>JAUYEF010000340.1 GCA_030691635.1 Bacillota bacterium | reverse complement strand
TGGCGGTGGCCAGCCGCGCGCCTGCGGGTCTCTGACTGACCGCGGGGCTGGCGTTTGCGGTGGCCGCTCCACGGGCGAGCACGGTTACAAGGTCACAACGAACATGGGCGCTGCGGTTACACCCTGGCACGACGAGAGTCTTGTTCGCCCATGTGTCGGTGTTCACGCCTCATTGGAAGGGACTCGGGCATCCTGGGGCAGAGGACTGGAGATCCGGAGGGAGGGTGCTGCAAGCACAGGGAAGAAAGTACCACCAGCATGATCCACCCAAGAACAGGAGGGTATGACAATGAATGGCCCGCTTGAGGTCCAATGGCTGGGCCCGTTCAGGTTCTTTGACAGCAGGGGAGCAGTTCATGGGGTGGGTGACAGGCAGGGGTACCGCAAACTCCCTGAATGCGTGCGTAACGAGCCTGGGGTCTATCTGTGGACGATCCTCGTCGGTGACGAATACTGGGTACACGATGTCGGCCAATGCACTGCGTTACGTCGCTGGATTCAGCACGACCGCGGCTGCCTGCTAAACGGCATGTACTGGTTTCACGATCCCAAGAGACTTGCTCTGGGCGAAGTCCGCCCGGTGTACAGTCCCAATCGCGCTGAGGACAGAGAGAAGCTCCTGCAAGACGAGGTGCTGAAATCTCAGTTGAGAGAGTACGCCGGTCTTGTCCATCTCTTCGTCACCTACGCCACCGGGCCAGAGCCAAGGCTGCGCCGCAGGCTGGAGACCAGCCTCGCCTTTCATCTAAAGGGGACTCCGGCTGGCTCGATGCTCTGGGGAGACTGGAACGACGCTGACCTGATGGATGAAGGCGAAAACGCAATCACAGTACGCTTTTCGTCTAAGGCGAAGATTGCAGGCATGCCCGAGTCGCTGGAGGTCTAGGTCTGCGGGGCAGTATGCACTCCAGATGAGCACGCAGGAGGAGGACTCGTGACAGGTATGCCAATGGTTGTCCATGGAGCCGACCAGCCCGCCACGTCGGTCCGGCAAGTGCGTCCCTCTGAGCGCCTTTTCGACGAGGCGTGGCTGCAGAGTCTGATACACGACAACCCAGAGCTTCTTCCTTGCTCCGAGATAGACTCTGACTTCGGGAGGCTAGTGCCACTGGGTCGGGAGATCCCCGTGGCGTCGGGAGCTATCGATTTGCTCTTTGCCACGCCAAACGGACGTCTGTGCCTGGTCGAAACCAAGCTCTGGCGAAATCCCGAGGCCCATCGGACGGTGCTCGCGCAGGTGATGGACTACGCCAAAGATCTGGCCCGTATGGAGTATGAGGACCTCAGCGCGCGAGTAAGGCAGTCGCTGCGCCGCCTGGGGAACAACGCCGATGGGATCTACCATGCGGTCCGGTCCGCTGCGCCTGGTAATGAGCTTGATGAGGTCGCGTTTGAGGAGGCCATGAGGCGGACCTTGAGGACAGGGGACTTCCTGCTGCTGATCGCGGGCGACCGCATCCGGCCCGAGGTTGCGATGCTTGCGGACGTTCTGCGCTCGGCTCCCCAGCTTGAGTTCCGGGTTGGCCTGGTTGAGCTGCGTGTATACCGCCTGACCGACTCGGACTGGCCGCTGCTCATCGTACCAGACGTGGTCGGCCGGACCCACGAGATTACCCGCGGCGTGGTCCGGATCCGTTACGAACACGAGAAACCCGAGGTTACGGTGGCCCCAGACGTGACGACGACCACACCAGGCCGAACCGACCTTGAGACGTTTCTCAAGTCGGTCCCGGCAGGGATGGAGGATGCCTACCGGCTACATCTCGACAAGTGGATTTCCACAGGCCCGCCGTATCTGGTCTATTGGGGTTCGTCAGGTTTCAGCCTCAGGCTGCTCGCCGGGGCCCGGTATCAAACCGTTTTTGACGCCTACCCGGGCTATGTCAGCGTGTTCAAACGGGAGTGGATGGACCGCTGGAATGCGCAGGCGGAGGCTTTCCAGAGGTATCGTGACCGGGTTTCTGGGATTGGAGCCTTTGTGGCGATTCTGTCGACCGGTAAGCGCTACGTCCGCCACGAGGATCTGACCCCCGAGGAGCTCCAGACCGCCCTCGCCGCCACCAGCGAGCTCGCGGATGAATTGGCCCGGCATCCGCGATGAGCTATCACCCTCGGCGTGCACTCGAGCTTCTCCGACTGAGTTGTGGGCGGCAGGACGCCCAGTTCCGGGATGGCCAGATGGAGGCCATACGCCATGTCGTAGAGGGACGAGGGCGCCTACTGCTGGTTCAGAAGACCGGCTGGGGCAAGAGCTTTGTGTACTTCGCCGCGACCAAGATGCTTCGCGAAGCCGGGAGCGGGCCAGCATTGCTGATCTCTCCTCTGCTGGCGTTGATGCGCAACCAGATCATGGCGGCAGAGCGAATGGGAGTTCGAGCACTCACCATTCACTCCGCCAACCAGGATGCGTGGGAGAACGTTGAGTCAGCGGTCCGGAGGGATGAGGTGGACATTCTCCTCATCTCGCCGGAGCGGCTGGCGAACGAACGGTTTCGCGAAGAGGTACTGGCCAGCGTGGCTCCCCGAATCGCTCTGCTGGTGGTCGACGAAGCCCACTGCATTTCTGACTGGGGGCACGATTTCCGCCCGCACTACCGTCTACTGGAACGCATGGTGCGTACGCTGCCCCCTAACCTGCGACTACTCGCCACTACGGCGACGGCGAACAACCGCGTTTTCGATGACCTTAGGGCTGTACTCGGACCCGACCTCAGCGTTTCCCGCGGGGATCTGAACAGGCCATCACTCGTGCTACAGACGCTCCGGTTG
>JAUYEF010000294.1 GCA_030691635.1 Bacillota bacterium | reverse complement strand
CGTGCACCTCCAGAACCACTGGAAGCCACGGGTCGTGAGGCCGGGCGAGGTCGAATTCTCGTTCAGGAATGGGATGCCCAGCTTCTCCGCCGCCTGGGAGGCGGTCTGCGTCACGGCCGATGAGTAGGCGCCCATGACGGCGTGGACCTTCTCCTGGGTGATGAGCTGCTCAACGGCGCTCATGCCCTTCTCAGGAGTGTTCTGGCTGTCGAGGAAGACCAGCTTCAGTTTGGCGCCGCCAAAGTTCGGGAATCCTTCTGTGGCCGCGCACGGCAGGTTCAGGTCTGGATACTTGTTGTTCACAACATCGGCGGCCAGCTCCATGGCCTGTTTCACGAGGTTGCCTGTCTGTGCGATATTGCCGGAAAGAGGAAGCACGACGCCGACCTTGACTTCAGTGATCTTCGGCGCCTCTGGTGCCTTGGGCGTGGTCTTCGGTGCCTCAGGAGCGCAACCCACCAGCCCGACCAGCAACGAAAACACGATGGTGCAAAGCAGGATACGGCTGAATCTCTTCACTACAGACCCCCCTCTTTTCTTCCTTCAAGACTGGTTCACTTACCCAACTCCAGGGATCCACCTGAATGGAACCATGTGGCGTCGATGCGCTTGCGCAGTTCACCCCCTTACGAAAAAAGACTGACCGGACAAGAGCCGATTGAATGTTGGGCTTTCAACATGTTTCGCCTTGTGCTGCTTGTTCACCTGCATACGTGAGAAAATGCACGAATCCGTCAATGATAAACGCAGTATCGGTAGCGCTTTGCCCACGCGGCAGAACTGTGCCGCTTGTGCGACTGTCCGGCTGCGGACACCGGGATCAAGGCCACTCGTGGGGTCAGACGAGTAAGTGGAGGCCGGTTCGAGAGCAGAGGCAGGGCCCTTTCTTGTCCACGATGCTCACATCGGGCTCTATCAGCCCCCGGGCGCGGAGGCGTGCCGACACTTCCACGACAAGCGGGGCTGGCCACCGGAACAGCGAACAGACTTCCCGCACGGTGCACACGACGAGGTTGTCCACCGCTTGCAGCACGAGCGCTTCCACGGCGGCTTCGTCGGTGGGCAGGCGATCGAGCAGGCCGTCCGGCACATGCCTTTCCACCAAGTCCCATGTGTGCATGGACCAGCCAGAGAGATCGCCACCCGACACTGTCACGCAGAAGGTCCTCTGAAGGTGAGATAGCGTAGAGAGCAGGACGGTCCTCTTGCCGAAGTGGGGCTTGACTTTCTTCCAGAGACTGCCGCTGTCCACTGGGCCGGACTCCTGGATTATGCGATAGACCTCAAGTTCCTCGCGGCTGAGGGTGCCCGACCGGTAGGCTTCGTCTGCTGAGTGTTTCATGCCCCATAGCTTGTAGAAATCAGGGTACCTGCGCCAAGAGATAAACGTGCCCTGGTTGAAGAACCACTTCATGTACGCGCAGAGCCGTGCCTGGGGGAGTGTCTCCTTCCAGCGCCATGCCCTGCTTGAGATGTCCCAGTCCCGGCCGGCTTGCGATGCCGACAGGTTGGGCAGGTCGAACCGCGGCAGCACTCCCAGGCCCACAAAACCTCTCTGGTCCACGAGCAGCGCCGCTTCCTGGTCCGTGACCGGCGGCCTGCCATCGTCCAGGAAGCACTTGCGGTGCCTGGCCTCACGGACCATGTGCTGCTCGACCGTTATGGATGCCACTGCTGCCTCCTCCTTTACGCGTGCCGGAGTCCACGGACATTGGGCCTCGGGGCTTCCCTGTTTCGCTGGCTCCCGGACCTCCGGGCTGTGCAGGGAATCGTATCTTCACACCAAAAGTACACAGACTAGCGGAAAAAGGCAAGGGATGATGGCGCGTGGCGTCTGGTCATACACACCGAAACCGTTTGTCCTCTGAGAAAAGCCCCTATCTTCTGCAGCATGCCCATAACCCGGTGGACTGGTACCCCTGGGGCGAGGAGGCCTTTGCCAGGGCTCAGCGTGAGGACAGACCTGTGTTCCTGAGCATCGGCTATTCGGCGTGCCACTGGTGCCACGTGATGGAGCGAGAGTCCTTCGAGCATGAAGAGGTCGCTGCGCTGCTCAACGAGCACTTTGTCTCGGTTAAGGTCGACCGCGAGGAGCGTCCGGATATAGACCAGATCTACATGGAGGTCTGCCAGGCGCTGACCGGGTCAGGCGGGTGGCCACTGACAGTGCTCATGACCCCGGACAAGAAGCCCTTCTTCGCAGGCACCTACTTCCCCAGAGAAACTTCGCGGGGCATGCCTGGCCTCATGGACCTGCTCAGACAGGTGGCGCATCTCTGGAAGAACAGGCGCGCGGAAATGGCGGAAGCCGGAGACCGGCTGGTCGAGAGCATCCGGGAGCAGGCGCGAATGGATGAGGCCGCACAACAGACGGGGATCGCCAGGGCAGGCGCACCGGGGCCAGAAATGGTCCGTCGCTGCTTTGATCTTCTCCGCGACACTTTTGACCCCGTATGGGGTGGCTTCGGCTCAGCGCCGAAGTTCCCGGCGCCTCACAACCTGGCTTTCCTGCTGCGCTACTGGCGACGGACTGGCGAAACCGCAGCTCTGGATATGGTCGAGACCACCCTTCAGGCAATGCATGATGGCGGCGTATATGACCATCTCGGAGGCGGGTTCGCCCGTTACTCCACTGACCGGAAGTGGCTGGTCCCTCACTTTGAGAAGATGCTCTACGACAATGCTTTGCTGTCCATGCTGTATTGTGAGGCCTACCAGGCGACAGGCCGGACCGAGTACCTGGACGTCGCGCGCGAGACGCTGGACTACGTGCTCCGCGACATGACCTCTGAAGATGGGGCCTTCTACTCATCTCAAGACGCGGATTCCGAAGGTGAGGAAGGCAAGTTCTATGTCTGGACTCCAGACGAGATCGAGCAGGTGCTGGGCAAGGAACTGGGTGGCAGGATCTCGGAGCGGTACCGCGTGACGGCTCGGGGCAACTTCGAAGGGAGGACCATCCTGAACCGCCTGGGGTGGCGGGCTGAGGTGCCACAACAGGCTGGATCTCAGGAGGCCGTAGTTGGTGAGGCCCGGCGGAGGCTATTGGAGTCAAGAAGCGCCCGGACGCATCCCGCCCGTGACGACAAGGTGCTCACTTCGTGGAACGGTCTCATGATCACGGCGTTTGCTGCCGGGAGCAGGGTGACAGGTGAGGCGAAGTACCTTCGCGCAGCCCGTAACGCGCTAGAGTTCATACTCGCCGGACTGCGCAGGCCGGACGGCCGGCTCCTGGCCCGCTACCGCGATGGCGAAGCCGCTTACCCCGGGTATCTTGACGACTATGCCTTCCTGATATGGGCGCTTCTAGAAACGTATGACGCCGGCTACGATCCTGTTCACCTGGAACTGGCCCTGTCTCTGCAGGAAGACCTCGACCGGCTCTTCTGGGATGATTCAGGCGGGGGGTATTTCTTCTATGGGAGCGACGCGGAGCAACTGTTGACGCGGCCGAAACCGGTCGACGACGGAGCCATGCCTTCGGGCAACTCGGTGGCGGCGCTGAACCTGCTACGCATGGGGCGCCTGCTGTGGAAACAGGAGTATACCGACCGTGCCCGCCGGCTGCTGTCGGCGTTCGCCGCTCCGGTCGGCAGGTATCCCGCCGACCACACGCAATTCCTCATGGCGCTTATGCTGGATCAGGAGCCGTCGCGTGACGTGGTCGTATCGAGCCCGGTCCTGAGTGAATCGCTGCGGGAAGTCTTGCGCCCCATCCAGGGCGTCTTCGCCCCAGAGACTCTCTTCCTGTACGCGCCTGCAGACCAGGCCTCTCGCCTGGCAACCCTTGCTCCGTTTGTGTCGGAGATGCCCTCCAGAGACGGGCAAACGACGTTTTACGTCTGCCGGAACTTCACGTGTGAGGCGCCAACCACAGACCTGAGAAGCATAGCACAGACTCTTTCGGAACCCCTTGATAGCACAGCGCCGTTCGACTAGACTTAGATCGCATCGATTTACTTCGATGCACTATCCGATATGCTCCGGCTCATGGAGGCTCTCGCGATGACTGCTCGGGCGATGTTTTTTGCCCTTGGGCACAAGGTCAGGTTCGAGATATACCGTCTGCTCAGGTCCGGCACGATCACCACCTGCTGTGGCCGGGTTCACGAGGGCGAAAACGCAGCCTGTGTGGCGGATTTCGTGACCCGGTTCCCAAAGGCGCAGGCAACGATATCCCATCACCTGAAGGTCCTCGAAGATGCGGGGCTTATCGCGTCCGAGAAACGAGGGCAGTTCACCGTCTATCGCGCATCGGAAACCGGACTGAGGGCATT
>JAUYEF010000291.1 GCA_030691635.1 Bacillota bacterium | reverse complement strand
CAGGAGATCATGACCGCGATCACCGCTATCTCAGCCGTGATCGGCCCCCGCCTCTGGATGGTCTCCCGAACCGGCCTCTTCAGCCAGAAGGAATACCCCAGGTCCCCCTTGAACACGTCGGCCATCCAGTCCGAGTACTGTCGGTACAGGGGCCTATCCAGCCCCAGGCTCTTTCGAGCAGCTTTCAACTCGTCCTCGCTGAGAACGTAGACGCCTGTTCCTTCACCAAAAATGATCGCGATGGGATCACCGGGCAACACGCGCATGGTGAGAAAGATGACTACCGTGACACCGAATACGGTGACGAGCGACAGGAACAGCCGGCGTATGAGATACTCACGCACGGTTCAGGCCAGTAACACCATAGCCTGCGCGAATGCCATCCTGCGAGCTTGGGTGTGGCAGGAGCGGCCCGTCCATTCGCCACATTGGAGCCCTTTCCCAAGATTGACGACAGGAGGGCATGGTTGTGATCCTAATCATATCGCCCATGTCCTCCTGTCCAACTCGCCTCACAGATAAAAACCGCCCTACTTATCCAACCAGACCGTCTCGAAGCGGTCCCACTTGGCGTAGCGTAGAATGTCAAAGGGCAGTCCCTTAACCGCCTTGTTGGCCATAGGAGAGTGCTGGCAGAATCCCATCTCAAGGAACGGCGGGTTCTGGTCCAGAATGTCCAAACCTTGCTGGGCCAGCTGATGCCGTTTGATAGGGTCCAATTCTACAACCAGCTTCGCCAGCAAGGTGTCAAAGTCGGCGTTAGAGTACCTGGACCAGTTCTGTGTACCTCCTGTACCGAGGAAGGTGCTCCACAAGGGATATGGGTCCAGAATGCCCCCTGGTGCCGCGTAGATGTTCTCGTGGAAGGCCTCAAAGTCTCCCGCCTTCAGTATGTCTGGGGTTCGCGCCCTCTCGA
The DNA here is from genome assembly GCA_030691635.1 of Bacillota bacterium. Classification (GTDB taxonomy): domain Bacteria; phylum Bacillota; class Sulfobacillia; order JAUYEF01; family JAUYEF01; genus JAUYEF01. The sequence continues at coordinate 1,746 of JAUYEF010000291.1, read as the reverse complement.
CGGGCCGTATTGTGGCGCTTATGTTCAAAGCCTTCCGCAGCTGTGCTGCCAACGCAGGCATCGCAACCTCTGACTGGGCAGGAGTGTTCCAGGCTGTGATGACCATCTTGAAACCGTCTGGATAGCCCGCCTCGGCCAGGAGCTTCTTGGCCGTCGCTATGTCATCTGTCTTGTCCCGACGATACCCTGGCAGCGTCAACATCTGGTCTACAGGGGTTGCATACGGAGACGGCCTCGGTAGCCAGCGGGTGACTTGACCAGGCTCCCACACTGAAGTATAGGCATCTATGATCGCCTGGCGGTCGACTGCCAGTCTTAGAGCTAGCCGCACTCTTGGGTCGTCGAAAGGTGCACGCGTGTTGTTTAAGAGTACTGGCACCGAGTTCATACAATGCATCAAAGCCGTCACCATATCGGGCCGCTTTCGGCCCTCCTGCCACGTAGCCGGAGACACGTTCCACGAAAAATCGGCCCTGCCTGTCAGGACGGCAGTTCCCCTGTCTGCCCAGGCGGGGACGTTCAGCATTTCTATCCTATCAACGTATGGGAGGTTCGGGTTCCAGTAGTTCGGGTTGCGGTCTAGCACCACCTTCTCGCCCGGGATGTGCTCCTTGAACACAAACGGGCCGGTCCCGGGAGCCACTACAGCCCCCCTTAGGTCGAAGTTATTTAGCTCCAGAGTTTTCTTGGGGAGGACGACCATTGTGTCCGCCGCCAGGGCATCCAGGAAGTACGGCGTGGGGCGCTTGAGGGTGAACCTGATGGTCTGCGCGTCGACGGCTTCTACCTTCTCAACCATCTCGATAGTGTCCCTTATGGCGCCGGTAGCTATCCCCTTGGGCGGGTTTATGATCCGGTTGAATGTAGTTACCACGTCGTCGACGCTGAAGCTGCTTCCGTCGTGAAAACGCACCCCAGTTCTTAGCGTGAACGTGTAGGCCCTCTGGTCTGCCGAGGTTTGCCAATCCTCTGCCAGGCCAGGGATGATGGTGCGGTAGCCATCCGCAAGGTTCCACAGGATCAGACCGTCGTACATCATTGGACACCCAGAGCAACCGCCTCCCTGGTGGATGTCAAAATGGGCAGGGGTTGTACCCCAAGCGGTTCTCAAGACCCCACCCTTCTTGGGCTTGGGTTCCGGAGCCCTGAGGAACCAGCCGACAGCGGCCGAGACCGTTGGCGTGGCTGTTGGCGTGATTGCCACGACGCGAGTAGGAGTGGGGGTTGGGGTAGGTACTGCCGTTGGCGTCGGGGTTGGCGTCGGGGTTGGCGTGGCTGCGGGTCCACAAGCCACGGCCAGGAAGAGGGCCAAGACTACCACGATTGGGAGGGCGCTGGTGAAGACACTCGACAGCCGTTTCATTGCATACCCCCTGATGAGATGGAGATCGGATCTAGGCATGTAGCCCGCTGCCAAACTGGGAGCCCGCGCCTCAGGCGTAGGGCTCGCTTCGCAAGTCGTGCAGCGACATTGTGATGCAACGATGGTCCGCTGTCAAGTGGTGAGTTTGCATCCCAAGAGACGCATCATATGGCATATTCGTGATGCAAGGCGGTACAGAGACCATTGAGCCCGGAAGCGCACGACGCCGACAGCCCGCAAGACAGCGAGGGGCGTCGATAAGAGCCCTGCGCAGGCGCAATGCACCAAAGGTTTCGCCTGTGGCTCTTGTCGCACAACGGGACGACAGCCCGCCCGCTTGGAACAGGTCCGTTGAGCCCCTGGAGGTTCAGTGGTGCCACGGA
>JAUYEF010000205.1 GCA_030691635.1 Bacillota bacterium | reverse complement strand
CCCACAGGCACCATATTCCATGAGCCTGAACCAGCCAGCGCCGCATACCACCGGCATTCCGCCTATATCATATACCTTACAACAACACGCTACATTACGATAACAGCCCCATCACCTCTCCGACCGACACTGTAATCGGATTCATTGGCGAAACCACACCGGCGGCGACTCCACCCGGTGCCGCCAAGCCGATATACTACAACCGAGGAGGTTCGAGGAAACATGGGAACCAAGGTCAAGTTGCTTGCAGCAGCAGCCCTTGTCCTGACCCTGACGGCCCTGCCGCTCGCGGGCTTTGCCCAGGAGGTCAGGCCCGCCGAGAACTGGCGCGAGCCGCTCAGGCCGCTCTATGAGCAGGCCCAGGCACTGCGCACGCGGCGCGCCGAGCTCGCCGGGCAGGTCCGGGCGCAGCACCAAGCCAACGCGGAAATCCATGCGGAGATCAGGGCCATCGTTGAGGCAGAACTCCAGGAAATCAAGGCCCTGGCAACCGAGCTCCAGGCCTTCGTGGAAGGACAGATCCGCCCGCTCCGCCAGCAGGCCGCGTCGCTCCGCGAGGCTCTGGCCCAGGCCATCCGAGCCCAGAATCGGGAGCTGGCCCGTTCGCTGCGTGCCGGGCTTGCCGGGGTCATGGAGCAGCTGAACGCGCTTCAAGCTCAGGCCCGCGAACTCCAGGATCAGCTCCATGCGCTACGCCAGGCCGCCGCTCCCAAGCTCGAGAGCGTCCGGCAGATGCGCCTGCTGCTGGAAGCGCTAAGGGACCAGGCCCGCGAGATTCTCGATGAGACTCAAAGCGTCCGTGCCGACCTCCAAGAGGAACTGGAAAAGCTCCGTGGCCACGCATCGAAGCAACAGGTACAGGCCTGTGAGCAGTCGCTGGAACGGATTATCGCGTACGAGAACCAGCTGATCGAACTGAACCAGCAGCTGTTGGCGCTGGAGCAGCAGGCGGAGCAGATCCTGGAGGACGCGTTGAGCCAGCTGCAGGGGTAGTCAGACGCGCCACTGGCGGTCCGCGCCTCCGACAACGTCCATTGGTCAATCGAGGAGGGGGAGCCATGCTCCCCTTCCTCGCAGTCTTTGCGTCGGGCAGATACTTCCAACGCTGTTGTCTAATCAGGCGGGAGGGATGCCCTGGTGAGAAGAGAATCGGACAGGCTCAGACAGGCCGAGAGGGACTTGGCCCATGCCACGGTATCCCTGGAGCACGGCGACCATGAGTGGGCCTGCTATGCAGCCTATCAAGCCTCTGAGAAGGCGGCAAAGGCCCTTCTGCAATCGTTCGGCGTAGATGCCTGGGGACACTCGGTCACGTTTCTGCTGTCGGAGGCCAAGAAGGACATCGCGCTCCCTGAGCACCTGGTTGAGTTGGCCAAAGCGCTTGACCGGCACTACGTGCCCGCGCGATATCCCCATGCGCACCCGCAGGGCGCACCAATGGACTTCTACACCGCGAAGGACGCCACAGCCGCAATCCAGGCGTCCGGGGAGGTTGTGCAGTATGTTCGGGGGCGGCTCTCGGCGCATGAACACCCGCCAGGTGATGCTGGCCCTTGACGAGTACGTCGGCCGGATCAGTCAGAACCGCGACCTGCTCGCCGTCGTGTTACACGGGTCACTGGCAACCGGCAGGTATACCGGCAGCAGCGACGTTGACCTGCTCATAATCCTCGAGGAGTCCAAAGAGCCTTACTTGAACCGCGCTTCGGAATATATCGATCCAGGCTTTCGGGCACCCATGGATCCCAAGGTCTATACGATCGCCGAAGTCCGGGCAGAGCTTACCAGAAGCGGAAGCCTCGTTCGAGAGGCATTGTCCACAGGCAAGTATCTCTACAGAAAGCCAGGTTCGCAGTTGCCGTAGCGGCACCCCCAGCCTGGCACGCCTACTCCTAGGAAGCGAGAGTCCGCCTGCGTCAACCGCCGGCGGGCTCGTCTCTCCGTCCAGTGTGGGGGAATCAGGTCCCCAAATCCGCATGAGCTAATAAACCACGTCGGCCTCAGCCTGGTTGAGTACTCTCATGTACCTGGCATCGGATTTCTTGGAGTGATCGTCAGCGGCGCACCGGGCTGCGTCAGGATCCCGCCGGGCGACGCCTTCATATATGGCACGGTGCTCCGCGGCGGCCTGCATCCGAAGCTCCCGGGTCGATAGCGACCTCTCCCGGAACTCCTCCAGGTAGTCCCCCAACTGCTGCAAGAACCCCTCGGCAATCGGAATCCTGGCTGCCTTGGTAAGAGCGACGTTGAAACCGTCCTGCGACATAAGGAAGCTCGATTGATGGTTGACCAGAGCCTCGGCTTCCTCGGTAAGCCTGGCCAGAAGGTCGAGCTCAGACTGATCGGCGTTGATGGTGGCGCGCTCCGCGATTAATCCCCTGAGCAGTCTGCGTACCGCGAAGACGTCCTCAAGCCTCTGGGGCACGAGGCCCAGAACCTCCACGCCGCGCCGGTCGTCCCTGACGAGCCCCTCAGCCTGCAGCCTGCGCAGGGCCTCTCTGACCGGGGTGCGGCTGACACCGGCCATCTGCGAGATATCGCGTTCCACTAGGCGCTGGCCGGGCGCAAACCGCCCGGAGACAATGCTCCGCCTGAGAGTGTGGTAGAGCATGTCAGCGACCGACTGGTTACCGTTGCGAATGCCATCGAAGACGTCCGGGACTCTCATTGGCTCTCACCCGCCGATATGAATATCGCCATGCCGCGGTGCCCGTGCATGAGATTGGCACCTATACTCTACCACATCCGCGCAGACAGGGCCTAGGTACGCAGGTCCTTTGCCGGACCGCTTCGCCGCGCTGCTACCAGGTCAACGCGGCCCTGCCCGAGCCCGCGATCGATGGGCAGGTTACAGAAAAGACCTCCTAAAATAGCTAATCGCGCAATGGTGTGGACAAAATGCCGAACGTAAAAAGGGTTTGACTCCCCATAACCGAATATGGTACAAAAAGAACCAAAGCACCAGTACATGCCGCTCACTCCATCCCAATTCGCCGCCACCCAATAAAACCATAGCGGGGTGTATGCAACTTTGCGCGGCATGATCGTATGTCCCCAGCAGCTCGCCGCCGAGGCAGGGAAAGAAATGCTGGCCAGCGGCGGTAACGCGGCCGATGCGGCCATCGCGGCCGCATTTGTTCAAGGTGTGGTTGATCCCTTCCTCTGCGGTCTGGGAGGCATGGGGATCATGTACGTGCACCACGGGCCGTCGGGGCAGAGGGCGGTTATCGACGGCTACTCGGCCATCGGCTCCGTCGCCCCGCCCCGTGAATGGGCAGAGAACTACGTCGGCCGCCTTGAGACGTACGGCCGCCACGTAATCAGGGGCGCCGACAACCAGGGAAGCTATAGATCCATCATGATTCCGGGCTTCGTTCGAGGCCTGGGCCAGCTATACCGGCGGTTTAGTTCCGGCGCCCTGCCCTGGTCGTGCCTTTTGCAGCCGGCGATTCGCGTGGCCGAAGAAGGTTTCATCGTGAGCGATCGACTTTCGGCGGGCTGGCATAGCGATGAGAGTTCTCCGGGCCGCATGAGCAAGGCGGCGCGGTTTCGGACGTCGCCGGATGCGGAGAGCATCTACGGCAGGCCGCGGCTTCCTGGCGAGCTCTTCCGCCAGGAGGACTGCGGCAAGACACTGCGGCGCCTTGCTGAGAATGGGGCCGAGGACTTCTACACGGGTGAGATCGGCCGGGAACTGGCCGGCGACCTGGTTCGCGGCGGCGCACTCCTCACGGAAGCGGACTGGCAGGGGTACAGGGTTCTCAATCCTCCCCCGCTGTCGGCTGCATACCGCGGCTTTGAGGTGGTCGGCCCGCCCGTCGGGGCGTCAACCGCTCTCGTCATGGAGATGCTCCAGGTTGCCGAGGGGTTTGACATCGCATCCCTGGATCCCCTCGGACCGGACTACGTGGATCTCATATGCGAGATCATGCGGATTGGGTTTACGGATCAAGTACCTATCAAGCTGGATGGTCCGTATCTTCAGGCCCTGCACCTGATTCACGAGCTGACGTCCAAGGAGCACGCGGAGTCGGTCCAGGGGTGCATCCGGAAGGGCCGGCGCGGGTTCGAAATAGGAACCACGCACCTCAATGCTGCGGACTCGGATGGAACCGTCATAGCCTTTACGCACTCTATCGGCGATTATGCCGGGTCGGGTGTGGTGTCGCCAGGAATGGGGTTCCTGTACAACAACTTTATCGGGCATTACAACCCACTGCCCAACCAATGGGATTCCATTGTCCCAGGTAAGCGCGGAGTCGGCGGCTCTCCTACGGTCCTCTACCGCGATGGGCGCCCCTATCTCGCAGCAGGCGCCCCTGGGGGCAGCCGGATCATCACCGCGGTCGTCCAGACGATTCTCAATGTCGTCGAAAGGGGCATGAACGCCCAGTCTGCAGTCAGCGCCCCAAGGTGCCACTCAGAGGAGACCAATGTGATCTTCATCGAGGATGCGTTCCCTGAATCAACGGTTACTGAGCTGACATCCAAAGGGTACGACGTTCGCCGGACCAACCAGGTAGCTCTCGCGCAGGCCATCGTCATCGGGGCCGATGGTAGCTTTGACGGCGGCAGTGACCCCAAGGGCGGGGGCGGCAAGGCAAGTTACGACGGTCCGTAGGTTTCGAACCGGAGGCTGACCGTTCCGGGCTACCACGGCGGAGAACCGCCTGTACCAGCACAACACGACAGCACAACACGCATCCTGCCAGAGGAGGTCGGGCATTGCTCTACTATCCGGGGCCCCGAAGAACGCCCCGCCCTGGCATGACCCGCCTGGAGATCGATCTTGACGCGGTTGGCGGCAACTACCGGGTGCTGTCAGATATGGTGCGGCCGGTCGCGGTAATGGCCGTGGTAAAGGACAACGCATACGGACACGGCCTGGTCCCGGTGGCCCTCAGGCTCAAGCGCGAAGGTTGCGCAGCGTTCGCGGTAGCGACTCTTCAGGAGGCCCTTGTCCTAGCCGGCGCAGGCATACCGGCTTCATCGGTGCTGATCCTTCGCGCCCTCACCTCACCTGAGTTGGTCATTGCCGTCGGACAGGGGTTTGCCGTGACGGTGGGCGACAGCCGCCAGTTGCAGGAAGTGGACGCCCTTGCGGCAAACGGCGGCGGCTCTCCCGCCCTCGTGCACCTCAAGCTCGACACGGGTCTCGGCAGGCTGGGGTTCTTGCCTGCCCAGGCAGAGGAGGCGGCCTCAGGGATTAGATCCCTGACGTCGACCGAGGTCCGCGGCGTCTACTCGCATTTTGCCATCACGGCCGGAGGCCATCCGTTCATGGACACGCAGTTGCGGCGGTTCAATGAGGCCTGCGACGTAATCGGGCAGTCGGTCCCCGGCACAACCCGGCACATCGCCGCAAGCGCAGCGACCGTGGGCATGCGTGAAGCATGGCTTGACATGGTTCGTCCCGGGGGCCTGCTTCTCGGCATGGCCGGCCTGGGGGAGGAACCATCAGGGTTCAAAACAGCATTGACACTCAGAGCCCCGGTTGTTCATGTCAAGACGGTCCCGGCTGGCTGGAACGTCGGCTACGGGCTGACGTATGCCGCGCCGGACCGGCAGCGGATCGGGATAGTCGCGGTCGGCGCCGGCGACAGCTATCCCTACGCCCTGCGCGGCAAGAGCTTTGTCCTCGTGAGAGGCAGACGATGCCGGGTTGTGGGCATGTCGCTGGACCAGCTGATGGTGGACTTCTCTGGGGTTCCGGACGCTGTCCCCGGCGATGAAGCGGTTGTCATCGGCAGTTGCGGTGAAGAAAGCGTTTCTCCCAAGGATCTGGCCCGCCTCGCAGGGACCTCGTACGGCGAAATCCTGTCCCGCATTCCTGCCCGCGTGCCGCGCCTATACATCGAGAACGGGTATGTGAGCCTTGTCGACAGCCTAACGGACCTGGCAGACGCAATAACGCACGTACACGAAAAGCAAGGGGGCTAGGTTCTTTGCGGTATCGAGCAGGAGTGGACGTGGGAGGTACCTTCACGGATCTGTACCTGTGGGATGAGGACCGGGGCCGCGCGATCACACACAAGGTCGCCTCTACCCCCGCGGATCCGTCGGACGCGATTGTCTCCGGGCTTCAGGAACTCCTGGCCAAGGCTTCAGCGAGTCCCGCGGAGGTTGGGTATCTGTCCCACGGCACGACCGTGGCGACCAACACCATATTGCAGCAGGCAGGGGCCAAAGTCGGGTTGCTCACGACTGAAGGGTTCAGGGACCTGCTCGAGATAGGCCGACAAAAGCGGCCCAGCGTCTTTGACCTCTTCGCCGACAAGCCCCCTGTGCTGGTCCCACGGCACCTTAGAAAGGAAATTGCCGAACGCCTGGCCGCCGACGGCTCCGTGCTCCGCGAACTCCGCGGGAACGAAGTTACTGCGGCGGTGGCGGACCTCGTGGCCGGCGGGATAGAGACCCTGGCCGTGTGCTTTCTCCACTCCTACGCCAACCCGGAGCACGAACGCGCCGCCAAAGAGGTCGCGGAGCAGACTCAGCCCAGTCTCTACGTTTCGGCGTCTCACGAACTGACCTCGGAGTTCAGGGAGTACGAGCGCTTTCTTACGGCGGTGCTCAACGCCTCGGTCGGCCCCGTCCTGAGGGGCTACATGCTCCACCTCAGGGACCGGCTGGCGGAGCTCGGTCTCCCGTCCGAACCCTACATCATCCAGTCCAACGGCGGGCTCCTCTCCATCGAATCCGCTGTGCTGAGCCCAATCCGCACCGTTCTCTCGGGTCCCTCGGCCGGCGCAATCGGCGCCGCGCAGGTCGCCAAGGACGCCGGATTCCCGGATGTCATCACGATGGACATGGGCGGCACGAGCACCGACGTTTCGCTGATGAGAGAGGGCAAACCCACACTCCGGACCGGGCAAACCATCGCCGGGTATCAGATCCGCGTGCCGACCGTGGCTATCCACACCATCGGAGCAGGCGGCGGCAGCATCGCCTGGGTCGATGAGGCGATGGGTTTCCACGTCGGGCCGCGCAGCGCTGGCGCCCGGCCCGGACCGGCCTGCTACGGGCTTGGCGGCACCAAGCCTACCGTCACAGACGCCAATGTGGTACTGGGCCGTCTTAACCAGGATTCGCTGCTGGGTGGGGCAATGCCGATCTCGCGGGACCTTTCGACCCGGGTCGTTGAGGAACTCGCGGACGCGTTGGGTCTGTCGATGGAGAGGGCGGCCTCGGGCGTGATCAACGTCGTGGTTTCCAACATGGTCAGGGCGGTACGGGT
>JAUYEF010000162.1 GCA_030691635.1 Bacillota bacterium | reverse complement strand
AGATCTGGAAGTGACAGGCCATGACCGCAATGCGTTTCTTCGAAACAGGACCGGAGGCTAGGGTCACGCCCGGGATCAGACAAGATCTGGAACGCCTCTGCAGCGCAGTATATTCGGGGCTTCCGTGGTATGAACGGACGGCGGCTTGCCCGCTTCTCGACCAGATCGACCGGGGTCAGAAGGGTGGCGTCGCATATGTGCAACAGGATGGTCGCATCGTGGCATCCCACGGCTACCAAGAGATGGATACCAAGATCAGGCTCTTGTCCTGGGGGCCAGCATGCGAGCCCGGACACGAAGGTGCCGTGCAGCCGCTCATCGCGGACCTGATGGAGCGCGGCCGCGCGCTCGGGAAGGAGCGCGTGGTGGTGGTGCTTACCGGGGAACCCGGCGGTCAGGATACTAGGTGGTATGTGGAGGAACACTGCCGCGCCGGCATACCGGTCATCATGACCCGGTTGGATATGGAGGCCCCGCTTGACCAGGTGAGACTGTGCCATGTGCCGCAGCCGGACGGCGCTGTGTGGCAGGGGATAGACACATCGAAGCTTGACGAGTTCCTGCCGCTGTATAAGAAGGTGTTTTCCACATCGGAAAGCCCTCTCACCAGGTCATGGGCGAAGAATATCGAGGAGCGCCGGTGGTGGTTCGAGCAGATGGCGCAGGGCGAAGACGGCGAACTCGTGCCGGACGGTTGGGCGACGCTCGCAATCGGCGGCGAACGCGCCGGCTTCGTGATGCTGGCGATGAAGTCCCCGACCGTCGCACACATCAGTGACCTCGGCCTCGTGACAAGCGCCCGTGGAAAGCGTCTGGGCTGGTTCCTGATGGCGCGGGCCGTTGAGGTGGCGAGGCGGGCGGGTGCGACCACGATCGAGCTCGGTGTCGAGATCGAGAACCGCGTGGCCATTTCGCTGTATGAAACAGCCGGCTTCCGGACGGTCGCCAGAACGGTCGTGCTCTTGAGGTATTTCTGAGCCTGTTTGGGCGGCACTCGTGGAGCGCCGCCGACGCGGCCAAATGCCGGAGCCGTCCGGACAAAAAGAAAAGGCCCTTCCGGGCCATTCTTTGCCACCGAGATCGTGCCATTCTGGTCCGATCGGTGGGCCAAAACCAGCTGTATCTAGTACCTGCCGTACGGGCGGCGGCCACCCTGGCCACCTCTACCACCGGCACCGGCACCGCCACCGCCACCGCCGGACCGTTCCTCGCGCTCGCGGGCCTCGTTCACGGTCAGCTGCCTGCCGTGCCAGTCGGCGCCGTTGAGGCTGTCTATGACTTTCTGTGCGTCTGCGTCCTCAACCTCAACGAAGCCAAACCCGCGCGAACGACCTGTGTCTCTGTCTGTGATGACGCGCGCCGAAACCACAGTCGCGTGCTGCGCAACGGCATTGCTGAGTTCTTCCTCAGTCACATCCCAGCTCAGATTTCCAAAATAGAGTCTCTTGGTCATGTTAACCCTCCTTGTTTATCGGGCCGCATGTCACTCGTGGGTTAATAACCCTATGGTGTCATGCAGCAAGTCAACAGAACCAAGAGCTATTTACCTCAAGATGAACTTTTGGCCAAGTCAATTATACCACGTTTTATGGAAGCATATGCCGCTACGGATATGAATTACCGGGCCGTGAGAGGCATTATGCAGCATGACGGCGGCCCACATCCCACAGGCCGGCTCACGAGACGATGTCGTACGAGTGACTATAGTATGACCGTGAACGTATAATCGTTAACAGGAGGAGTGTTTGATGGCGCAGTTTGGTGAGTTCCGGCCGCCAGTTACATCTTAATCCCGTGGCTGCTGCCTGCGTTCGCCTGAGCCGCGACGGCGCCTAACCCACGAGAGTCAGCACCACCAGGGCAGCGTTGAGAAGGACGACCAGACCGACGATCACCCATCCCGTAATGCGGACTGGTCGGGAGCTTGTGAATGGTCCCATCACATCGCGCCTGCTTGTGATCAGGAGAAGCGGTATGATCGCCGCTGGTAGCGCAAAGCTCAGAGTTACCTGGCTCAGCACCAGCACCCGCACCGGGTTCATGCCGAGGGAGATAATGGCCAGTGCTGGAAGCATCGTGGCCATACGCTTTGCCCATGTGGGCACGGTAAGGCCCTTGACGAAGCCCCCCATGATCACGTCTCCGGCCAGCGTGCCCACCGCCGACGACGAAAGCCCTGACGCCAGCAAGGCGACGGCGAACGCGCCCGCTGAAAGCGGGCCCAGCAGCGGTTCCAGCGTCTTGTGGGCAAGCTCGATGGAGTCTATCTCCAGCCCTCGCGCGTAGAAGGTCGCAGCCGAAACCACCACCATTGCAGCATTTATGACGAATGCGACGTTCATCGCCACAGATACGTCCACTTTCGCCGCGAACAGGTGGTGCCGGATCGCCTCTGCATCTCGTGAGCGCCTGCTCTGGACCAGATGCGAGTGAAGGAAGATCACATGCGGCATGACCGTGGCCCCGAGCATGCCGGCCGCCACCAGCACCGAATCCTTGCCCAGCAACGGCACCAGAGTGTGGTACGCTATGCGGTCCCATTCGGGCCTTGCGAGGAAGAGCTCCACCACATATGAGATGCTTATCACGGATACGAGAGCAGAGATGGCCAGTTCGACCCACTTCTGGCCGTACTTGTCAAGCGCCAGGATGAGGTAACTTATGGTCCCCGTGAGAAGGGCACCCCAGGTCACCGGTATCCCGAAGAGAAGGTAGAACCCGAGCGCGCCGCCCAGGAACTCGGCGAGGTCGGTCGCCATCGCGGCAACCACTCCCACGACCCAGAGAAACCAGTTGACACGCGCCGAGAAGACCTCGCGGCAGTGCTCAGGAAGGCTCTTCCCCGTCACGATCCCAAGCTTGGCCGAAAGAGACTGGAGCACGATGGCGAACACGTTGCTCCACAAGATGACCCAGATGAGCTGGTAGTTGAACCGAGAGCCTGCCGTGATGTTGGTGGCGAAGTTCCCAGGGTCCATGTACGCTACGCTGACCACGAATGCCGGACCCAGGTACGGGATCACCTTTGCCAGCGCGACCCGCCGGGTCCTGTCGGCGCGACGGGGCAGACCTGCCGCAGACCCGACGGTGGCGGACCCGAGAGCCACCGCGGATGCGTTTAGCGGGTCGGGGTTTGTGCTGCTGGCGCCCTGGTATGTTGGAGCCAAGGATGTTGCAGCCAGGGATTCGTCGAAGTCGCCTGCGCTCAAGTCAGATCCTCCGGGAGGGGCCATACGGACTGGCCGTGGCTCGTGGTGCGCACTGCATTCCGCACAGGCCTGCCGCACCGGCGAGCCTGGCTGTACGCGGTGGCGCCCGCGGGCGAGATAGAGGCCCCGAACACTGTTAGTCGTCGTTAACTCTCACGCCATGCTATGTGGTGCAGGGGTGTGACGACACAGGCATCGGCGGTAAATCCTGACGCGCAGGCACCGGGGGCCGGTCACGTCCTGAGGGTTCTGAGCCACTCCTCCTTGTGCTCTGGGTTCGATGCGAAGAACGCCAGCAGCCGGCCGATACCGGCCATGGCTTCATCGCTGATGTTATGCTCGATCCGCTCGGCGTCTATGAGAGGGTTCGCCACGCCGAGCAGGACCAGGAACTCCTCGAGCACGTTGTGCCTGTGCAGCAGGTATACGCCGATCTGCTTTCCCTCATCAGTCAGGCTTATGGTCCCGTATCGTTCGTAGGCGACCAGGCCTTCGTGCGCGAGGCGCTGGATCATGGTGGTTGCCGATGGAGGCTGTACATGGAGGGCTGACGCGAGTTCCAGCACACGGGTGTATCCCGCCTGCGCTGACAGTCGGAAGATCATCTCAAGGTAGTCTTCCATGCTCGCCGAAAGGCCTCTTTCGCCCTTCCTGCTCAGCATCGTGTAGCCCCGAAATGTATAAAAGTCCCTTTCTTTGTCCACCCCTGACGCCTCCGGGGCCTCATTCTTTCTATCAATATATGAGGCCTGGACTCGCAATCACCAGACTAGGCGCTGTGACTGCAAAGGAGGAATTATGATACAACACGCTGAACGCCTACTGCACAATTAGCAGGGGGAAAGGCGCAAGATGAAGGTCTTCATTTCATCAGATATCGAGGGTATTACGGGCGTGGTTGGAGGCGGGCAGTCAACGATGGCCGGCGCCGATTACGCACGAGTGAGGAAACTGATGACTCAAGACATAAACGCCGCAGTTGAGGGTGCTTTCCTCGGTGGAGCGACCGGCGTCGTGATAAACGACGGCCACGGGGCAGGCACTAATGTGCTCATAGAAGATCTGGACCCGCGGGCGCGCCTCATAAGCGGGGACCAGCTGTACCTGTCGCAGATGGGCGGCATCGATCATACGTTCGACGTGGTGCTTTTTGTCGGCCACCATGCGATGGAGGGCACAGCCGACGGAGTGCTGAACCACACGTTCCTCGGCCGGACCATCAACCGGCTCACCATGAACGGCCGTCCGGTTGGCGAGATGGGCATAAACGGCGCTATAGCAGGCCATTTTGGGGTGCCCGTCGGGCTTGAGGCGGGCGACGACAGGGCGTGCGCCGAGGCGCTCAGTTTCTTCCCCGGCATTGAGACCGTCATCACCAAGCGAGCTGTGAGCCGCACCGTTGCCGACAGCCTCACACCCGGAGCCAGCCACAGGCTCATCCGGGAAGCAGCCGAGGCCGCAGTCCGTAAGGCGCCCCTGCTATCCCCACTGCTGGTTGACCTGCCGGTGACGTTCGAGGTCGAGTTCAAGTCCACCGCCGAGACCACGTTCGCCACGCTTTTCCCTTCAGTGAAGCGCACAGGCCCGAAAGGCGTCAGCGTCACGGCGCCGGATGTGGTGAGCGCGTTCAAGATGCTCTGGGGAGTCTTCGAGCTTGGGATGGCAGGCGCATGACGGTCAGGCGCTTTGACCTCAGGTACGGCAACGGCCACGTCGAGTTGCAGGTCCCGGCGGGGAATCTTGTCGGGGTCATCAACGGCAAACCATCTGTGCCGGTTGCCGACCTACGCGCTGCGGTGCGCGACGCCATCCGCAACCCCATCGGGTCACCGCGCCTTGAGCAGATCGTGCACCCCGGCGAGACGGTCGCAGTCCTGGTCAGTGACCTGACGCGCTCATGGTGCCGGAGCGATGCGATGGTCCCGGTCGTTGTTGACGAGCTGAACGCGGCCGGAATCCCGGATGGCGACATACTCATCATGATCGCGGTCGGCACGCACCGCGCGCAGACTCACGACGAGCACGCGCTGCTTGTGACGCCGCAGGTCATGCGGCGGGTGCGTGTCGTGGAGCACAACTGCCGCGACCAGAGGATGACCTACCTGGGCACCACGGGATTCGGCACTCCTGTGTCGATCAACGAAGCAGTCTCGACGGCAGACCGGCTGGTCCTCACCGGCGGCATCGTCACGCATGACATGGCAGGCTACGGCGGGGGCATGAAGAGCATACTTCCGGGCGTGTCGTCCTACGCCACCATCATGGCGCATCACAAGGTTTCGCTGGGCCCAAAGCCCGGCACTCTGAACGACGAAATCGGCTGCGGCAAGACCACCGGCAACGTCTTTTACGCGGACATCGTGGAGGCTGGCCGGCTCGCCAGGCCGGACTTCCTGGTGAACACCGTCATCAACCCCGATGGCAGCATCGGTCGCGTCGTGGCGGGCGACCCCGAGGCGGCGCACCGCGAGGGCCAGAAGACGGTTGACGAATCCTTCAAGGCCCCCATCAGAGAGCGTGCCGACGTGGTCATAGCATCGTGCGGCGGCCATCCCCTCGACATCAACTTCTACCAGTCCACCAAGTCTCTCTACAACGCGGCAGCGGCTCTCAAGCCCGGCGGCGCGATGGTGCTCTTGACCGAATCGCGCGAGTCGTTCGGCCACCCGCTGGTCGAGTTCATCTCGACGGGATTCGCGTCAAACGTCGAACGGCACAGGCACCTGCAGGAAGACTACGATATCGGCAAGTGGGTGGGCTTCCTTGCGACCGTTTACGCGGAGAAGTACCGGATACTGCTGTACAGCTCGCTCGCCGACCGCGACGTTGCCTCAATGGGCATGACGCCGGTGCACTCCGCTCCAGAGGCGGTGCGGCTGGCGTACGAGTTGGCTGGCCCACAGGCGCGCACATACGTGATCCCCAACGCGTCAAGCGTCTGGCCTGTGATGGTCTAGCCTGTTCCAATCGCTGCAGGAGGGAGTATTTTACTCAACATACTGTATATACTTGCAGCCCCAAACGTGCTATCCTGTTTGTAAGCTTCAGACCTCCTGAAATACAAATGTCGTGTTCCGATGTGGTTTTGCTACCGGCAGGGCTTCCGTCAAATCGCGCGGCCGCAAGACCTCATGCCTGCATAAAGACAAGAACTCATACCGCATTGTTGTAGATAACCCCTATTGACAAGGAGGCTGGTTGACGGGACGAGTACATGGAAGTTTGCTCAGAAGGTAATATGCGTCGGGCATTGTGCTTCGAGCCTTACCGGATCCGTACTGGTTCCAAGACAAGATTACCCATTATCCACAGGAGGAAGGCAGAGAATGACGAGCAGAATCTGCAAGATCGCAGCGGTGCTTGTGCTGGTGACAGTCATGTTGGCAGGTTGCGGCACGCAGCCGGCGGCGCCGCCGGCCGCAAGGCCGGAACCGCCTAAGGTTGACCCAAAGACCAAGACCCTTGTCACCGCTCAGAGCATAGACCTTGACACGCTCGACCCGCAACAGATGACCACAGCGTATGACCCCCATAACATGATGTTCGGTTACCCTGTCACCCTGGGCCTGAAGAACGACCAGCCCTACCCGTTCACGGCCAAGTCGGTGACCGCGACGCCGGACGGCCTGACCATAACCTTTGAGCTGCCGGCCGACATGAAACTGAGCAACGGCAAGAAGGTCACAGGTCAGGACTGGATCAAGTGCATCGAAAGGTACAAGAAGGTGAGCCCGTACGCCAGCGACTTCGACGAGGTCAAGGACATGAAAGCCGACGGGCAAAAGGTCACCCTGACCTTCAAGGGCCCGAACGCATACTTCTGGCCTGTCCTTGCATCTTCGTACACCGCGCTCATTGACTGGGAGGAAGCTGAGAAAGTCGGGAAAGAGGCTTTCGGCCTGAAACCCATCGGCGCCGGCCCCTACAAGCTCAAAGAGTGGGTGCGCGGCTCGCAGGTGGTGCTGGAGAAGAACCCGAACTTCACAGACTTCATTCCTTTCGTGAAGAACCACGGCGCGTTCAGCTTCGACAACATAATCATCAGGATCATCCCGGATAACTTCACGCGGATCAGCGAGCTCGAAGCCGGAAACGTTGACTACGTCTACGACGTGCCCGCGGAGTTCGTGGACCGGATCAAGGCGAACTCCAAGCTCAAGCTCATCTCCGCCGTGCGCGCGGGCGAGGCCTATCTGAGGCTCAACACGACGAAGGCTCCTTTCAACAACGTCAAGTTCCGGCAGGCGCTGAACTACGCCATCAGCAGGGACGAGATCAAGACAGCCTGGAAGGGCGGCGTCGAGCCTGTGTACACGCTTCTGTCCCCGGCCCAGCTCTGTTACTCCGCCGAGACCGAAGCTGAAAACAAAGCGATTTTGAAGTCGGATGTCGCCAAGGCGAAGTCGCTTCTCGCCGAACTCGGCTACAAGGACACGAACAACGACGGTTACCTGGAGAAGGGCGGCCAGAGGCTGACCGTGACCCTGCAGGCGACCGCTTCGCACCGCATCGCGCTGACAGTGCTGCAGGCCCAGCTCAAGACGGTCGGCATCGAAGTCAAGACCCAGGAGCAGCCGGGCGGCGTGATCACACAATCGGTGAAAGACCGCAAGTTCGACATGACCATCTCCACCTGGTGGTGGACCGATCCGGACATCTGGTTCTACGGGCTTCACAGCACCGGATCGACCGGCGTCTCGGTCTGGTCGAGCAAGGAAACAGATAAGATGCTCGAGGACCAGCGCAAGACGGTGGATGTGAAGGCCAGGACCGCGATATGGTCGCAACTGTCGAAGAAGGTCGCCCAGGAGCTCCCGATCATCCCCCTGTACCACCTGTACGACTACAAAGCTATCCGGTCGAACATTGAGGGATACCAGGTCTCCGTTGACGGCGTCATCTACTGGAACGACGCAGTGAAGAAGTAACAGCGAATGGTGGTCCGGGTGGGCGGCGCCTGCTGGAGATGCGGCGGTGCCCGCCCACCGGACCCCACCAGCACCTGATCCCAGCAACGCGCACAGGCCGTGACTCAGATGACGTGGCCGAGGAGCCGAGATATGTCTCCGGACTTTCAGCAGAAGATCGACGCCATCATGCAGGAATTCGTCTCACCCGATGGCCCGGGCGTGGCGGTGCTTGTCGGCCGGGACGACGCGGTGCTGGTCAGGAAGGCATACGGGCTGGCGAACGTGGAGAGGCGCGAGCTCCTCACTCCGGAAAACCGTTTCATCATGGCATCCGTGACCAAACAGTTCGTCGGGATGGCCATAATGCTGCTGAAGCACAGGGGACTGCTGGACTATGACGATGCCATCGCGCGCTTCTTCCCGGACTACCCGCCCTGGAAGCACGAAATCACGGTCCGGCAACTGCTGAACCAGACATCCGGCCTGCAGGAGTACTTGACGAAGTCCTTCTGGCAGGAAGCCGTCGAGCATGGCGGCAGCATCGACCTCGACGGCCTGCTGCAGAGGATCGCGACTTTCACGGACCTGGAATCCCTGCCCGGCGCCCGCTGGCGGTACTGCAACACGAACTACATCCTGCTCGGGAGCATCGTGGAGAGAGTGTCGGGCGCGCCCTTCCGGGCGTTCATGGAGCAGAACATCTTCGGCCCACTCGTGATGAAGGACTCCTTCGCTGGCGACTCAGGGGACATCCCCGGGCGCCAGGCCACAGGTTACGAGTTCAAGAGCAAGACCAAGTTTGAGCTGAGACCGTTCAACCGGGAAGTGGTCGGCTGGGCGGACGGCAACGTTATTTCGACGCTGGATGACATGTTCATTTGGGCCCAGTCCTTGTCTACGGACGCTCTTCTGACGCTTGACGTCAAGGCTCAGGCGTTTGTGCCCTGGAACCCGCTTGACCCGACGGTCACCAGGTATGGCTTCGGCCAGATGATGGGCGAGAGACGGGGTATCCGGGAAATCCACCACAGCGGCGGCACCCTGGGGTATAACACACGGCTATCCCGGTTCCCCGACGAGAAACTGACGGTGATCCTGCTCTCCAACGCTGAAGGTATCGGGGTTGAGCGGATCCATGGCGCAATCGCGGAGGAACTGCTGGGCGATAAGATGGCGCCCATAAAGCCAGTCTGCTTGCCGGTGGATGCTCTGACCGAGAAGGCCGGCACATACACGGGCAAGCCGCGTGACCACCATGAGTCGCTGGAAATAGCGTGCTCAGCGGACAAGGGCACTCTAACGGCGACGAGGCGCCGGGAGGCCGAGGGATTTGAGTCGAGCGAGACGGCCGAGCTTGTCCCGCTTGGCCGGGACCTGTTCCTGATGGACAGGCGCTCGGACAGGTATCTGCTGTTCACCCGCGAAGGCGGGGCGGTCTCCGGCGTGCTTATCCGCTGCGTCGGAAGTGTCACCAGCCTACCGTTCGAGAAAGGCACTTCATGAGGGGTCTGGTCCTATGTTCCTGTATACGCTGAAGAGGCTCGGCGTCGGCATTCTGGTGATCATCGCGGCAAGCATAATACTCTTCGCGATAATGAAGATGATGCCCGGGGACCCGATTCGCATGATCGCCGACCCCCGGCTGCCGGAAGAAGCCCTCGACCGGCTCAGAGAGCGCTGGGGGCTGAACAGGCCGGCCCACATCCAGTACTTGTCCTGGGCCGGCAACCTGCTCCGCGGTGACTTCGGCACGTCAATCGTGGCGGGCCAGTCGGTGAGAGGCCTGGTCATGTCACGGCTTCCCTACACCCTGGGGCTGGCCGGCATTTCCATGGTGCTCAGGTACCTGATCGCGGTGCCGCTGGGACTGATCGCCGCGGTCCACGCCGGCTCGGCCATCGACAGGGGCCTCGTGCTCAGCACGACGTTCCTGACACTCGTGCCGGGGTTCTGGCTGGGAATCATCTTGATGATCGTGCTGGCCATCAACCTCAAGCTCCTCCCCATCTCGGGCTACCAGGGGCCAATATCGCTGGTGCTCCCCCTGCTGACCATGGTGCTGCCCGGCATCGGCGGCACCCTGCGTGTCACACGGTCAGAGGTGCTCGAGACGGTCGGGGAGCCATACGTGACGACGGCTTACGCAAAAGGGCTCGGCAGCAGGGCCGTGCACGTCAAGCACGTCTTGAGGAACGCCCTCATACCGGTCACAGTGAGCTTCTTCCTCTCTCTGCCGTGGATCATCAGCGGCTCTGTCATCATCGAAAACGTCTTCGCCTGGCCGGGGATGGGACGCCTTGTGTGGAGCTCCATTCAGAGGCAGGACTATCCCGTCGTGCAGGGCGTGTTCATCGTGATCACCGTCTTGACGGTCATCTCGAACGTGATAGCCGACGTGGTGTCCGGGCTGTTGGACCCGCGGATCAGGATTGAGATCGAGGAGGCAAGCAGGTAGCGTGACGTCCTTCGTCAAGATGGCATCGCAGAACAAGATGTTCGTGGTGGGGAGCTGCATCTTCCTCACGGTGGTGGTCACGGCCGTGTTCGCGTCGAAGATCGCGCCCTACCCCTACGACCAGATCAATGTGCTGAATACGCTTAAGCCGCCCGGCGAGGGTCACCTGCTGGGGACCGACCAGTATGGCCGGGACATATACAGCCGGCTCCTGTACGGCTCGCAGATCGCCATCAGGATCGGCATCATGGTCGTCGTAATTGAGGTCACGCTGGGCGTCGCGTTGGGCCTGATGGCCGGGTATTACGGCGGGCGTGTCGACACGTTCCTGTCGTTCATGACCGATGTGACTTGGGCGCTTCCACCCATAGTGCTTTCGCTGGCCATCGTTACCGCGCTCGGGCCGAGCCTCAACAACGTCGTGATCTCCACAGCAATCATCAGCTGGCCTGGGATAGCAAGGATGGTCCGGGCCAAGACACAGAGCATCAAGAACATGTCCTACGTGGAAGCTGCACGGGCGCTGGGCGAAAGCGATGTCTCCATCATGTTCCGGTACATCCTGCCCAACACCCTTGGCATCGTCATCGTGCTGACCACGCTGTCGCTGCCGGGAGCGATCCTCTCCACCACGGGGTTGAGCTTTTTGGGTCTCGGTTCGCAACCACCCGACCCGGACTGGGGCGTGATCTTGAGCGAAGGCATGAACTACATCGGTGTGGCTCCGTGGATCTCCATCTTCCCAGGTATCGCGCTTATCTGGACGGCCATGGGCTTCAACCTTATGGGCGAAGGGCTGAGGGATATCCTTGACCCACGCCTGCGGACTTAGGGGGTGGGCGCGCTGGCTGAACCACTGCTCAGCGTCAAGTCACTCCAGGTCGACTACGTGACCAGCCACGGCACGGTCCGGGCGGTCCGCGATGTGTCGTTCGATGTGAACCGTGGAGAGGTGTTCGCCCTGGTCGGCGAGTCCGGCTGCGGCAAGTCCACAAGTGCGCTTGCTCTGATGCGCCTTGTCCCGCCACGTGGGCGGACGTCTGCCGGGCACATCCTTTTTGACGGGCTGAACCTTCAGGATCTATCCGAACGCCAGATGACGCTCGTCAGAGGCAAGCAGATCGGCATGATCTTCCAGAACCCGCTGGTCGCCCTGAACCCGGTATACCGCAGCGGCTACCAGATTGCAGAGGCGGTCCTGCTCGATAATGTGTCGAGGCAAGAGGCCTGGCGGCAGGCGCTCGATATCATGGGCAGTGTCAAGATACCGGACCGGGAAGAGCGCATGCAGAGCTACCCGCATGAGCTGAGCGGCGGCATGAGGCAGCGAGTCATGATCGGCATGATGATCAGCAGGGCGCCGCAGCTGTTGATCGCCGACGAGCCCACCACGTCTCTGGACGTCACGATACAGGCGCAGATCCTTGACCTGCTGATGGACCTGAAGGCCAAGAACAACATGTCTCTGCTCATCATCACGCACGACTTCGGCATCGTCGCCGACATCGCCGACCGGGTGGGTGTGATGTATGCGGGAAGCCTCGTGGAGCAGGGTGATGTGTTCAGCATCTTTGAGAATCCCCGGCACCCGTACACGCGGCTGCTGATGCGGGCGCTCCCTACCGGCACGAAGGCCGAAGGGCGCCTTGAGACGATAAAGGGTAGCGTGCCGAGCCTGGTCGAAGTGCCTGCCGGCTGTCCGTTCCACCCGCGGTGCCCGTCCGTGCGCGAGATATGCTCAAGCCAGCCGCCGCCGGAGCACGAGGTCCGGGCGGGGCACCCGTCGCCGGAGCACGGCGGGCCTTCGGCCGGCCACTCGCCATCGCTTGACGGGCCTTCGACCGGCCATAGAGTCCGGTGTCACTTCTGGGAGGATTAGGGTCCCTATGGACGATCTTGTGAAACTGATGGATGTGGAGAAGCATTTCCCCATTTGGGAGGGGTTTCTCTCGCGGCGCCACCGCTATGTGCGTGCGGTGGACCGGATAAGCCTGTCTATCGCGCGTGGCGAGACCTTCGGCCTTGTGGGCGAGAGCGGCAGCGGCAAGACGACGCTCGCGCGGCTCATCCCCAGGCTAACGAAGATCACCGCAGGCAAGCTCCTGTACTCCGGAACAGACGTGGCCGGAGCGCCGGGGGCGCAAATGATGTCGTTGCGCCGTCGGATGGGCATAGTCTTCCAGGACCCTTCGTCCTCTCTGAACCCCAGGGTCACGGTGAAGGCCTCTATCCAGAGGCCGTTGGAGCTGGCAAGTAGGCCGCGCCCGGAGATCGAAAGGCGGACCTTGGAGACCGCGGAACTGGTCAACCTCGGCCGGGAGCTGCTGGACAGGTACCCACACCAGCTGAGCGGTGGCCAGCAGCAAAGGGCCAGCATAGCGCGGGCTGTGATCTTGAGGCCTGAGTTCCTGATCCTTGACGAGCCCACATCGTCGCTCGATGTGTCCGTACAGGCGCAGATACTGAACCTGCTACTCGACCTGCAGCAGGAGTTCGGGCTGACTTACCTCTTGATAACTCACAACCTGACTGTGGTCAGGTACATGTGCGATCGCGTGGGGGTCATGTATCTGGGCAAGCTCGCTGAGCTGTCGCCGGTCGCGGACCTCTACCGGAATCCTCTCCACCCATACTCGGTGGCGCTGCTGTCTGCCTCGCCGCCGGCATCGCCCCGGAGCCGCAACCGCGAGCGTGTCAGGCTTGCCGGCGACCCGCCGAGCCTGATCAACCCACCCGCCGGGTGCAGGCTTAACCCGCGGTGCCCGTACGCCTTCGATCGCTGCAGGGTCGAGGAGCCCAAGCTCATGGAGCGCGCGCCGAAGCACTTTGTGGCGTGTCACCGGGTGTCGTAGGGGGCCCGCTCAGCGCCTTGACTCGTAGCGTATGGCTCGCGGAGAGGTGCGTCACCCTGTACGCGCACACGTCTCCGCGCCTTCGCCGTCCCTACCCGGCGCTCTCGATGACGTCCTTCATGCTGTACAGGCCGGGCGGGCGGCCCACCAGGAACCTGGTCGCCCTGACGGCCCCATAGGCGAATACGTCCCGCGAGAGGGCGGAGTGGCTGATCTCGATGACCTCGCCCTGTCCCGCGAAGATCACGTCATGCTGGCCCACGATGGCTCCCCCGCGCACCGCGTGAATGCCGATCTCCGGCTTCTGCCGCCTCTGGTTCTTTGAGTGCCTGCCGTAGACGTATTCCATCGTGTTGTCGAGGGCTGAGTTCATGGCATCGGCTATCATCAGCGCAGTTCCGCTTGGTGAGTCCACCTTCTGGTTGTGGTGCCTCTCGACCACTTCGATGTCGAAGCCATCGTGCAGGAGGGCTGCGGCCTGGCTGACAAGGGAGAGCAGCAAGTTCACACCCAAAGACATATTGGCGGAATTCAGGATGGGCACAGTCCCGGCCGCCGAAGCCATCGCCTGCTTTTCCTCAGCGCTGAATCCAGTCGTGCAAATGACCAGCGGCACGTTCCTGCTGGTCCCGAACTCAAGCAGCCCCGCAATGCAACTGTGGTGCGAGAAGTCGATCAGCACGTTTGCGTCTTCTTTGACGTCGAGCAGGCGGACATACACCGGGTATGTGTTCCTGGCCTTCTCCGGCTCCAAGTCGACTCCGGCGACAATCTCCATGTCAGGGGTCTCTGACAGGACACGCGTCATCACCCGGCCCATTTTCCCATTGCACCCGTGCAGGAGCACCTTCATTTTCCCACCCCCTAACATTGATACCAACGCCCGAGAGCTCTTATGCACCATCGAGGTGGGTTTGGCGGTCGCGAGAGCGCATCTCCGCGTGGCGCGTGGAAGGTGAAGCAACGAGCCTCCCCCGGCGCAGAAGGTGACGCCGCGCGGCCATCGAATAGCCACGTCCAGGAGTGATTGCCACGTCCGTCAATAGTCCCGGATCAGTGAACGTCGCACAACACCCAACGCTGTGGTCGTATTTCCGGCGGCACTGGCTGTGGTTTGTGCGTGGCGGCGCGGGCGGTGTCGGCTACAACACGCTCATCGTGCTTGGCCCCATCTACCTCGGGCGGGCCATTGATGCGTTATCTTCGATACCGGCGCAAGGCTGGGACGCCGCCCGGCCATCGCTGGTTTCGAGCCTCTTATCCCTCGTAGCGATGACCATCGTGTTCCAGGGCGCGCGAACGGTCAAGCGCTACGACCTGCGGCTGATGTCCAACGCGATCGGTAATGACCTGAGGCGCGACCTGCTCAGGAGCACGCTGGCGTGGGATGCCCAGAGTTTCGAGCGTGAGAACATCGGTGATCTCGTGTCTCGCGGGGTCGGGGATATCGACGTTGTGGTCGAGACCATCATGACGACGGTGACAGAGTTCTATGACACGCTGGTGCTGATGCTCTCGTATTTCGTCGCCATCGTCCTCTACGACTGGCGGCTGGCGCTGGTTGCCTCGGTGCCTGTGCCGCTGACCATCGCCGCAGCGCAACTCACCGGCCCGGTGCTCACCCGGGCTTCGGGCAAGGCCCGGCGAGCGGCGGGCCTGATGACGTCTCATGCGGCCGACTCCCTGGCGGCAGTGCGTGTGCTGCGTCTGTACGGGCGCGAGGCCGCGGAGTGGGGCAAGTTCAAGGAAGCCAGCCTTGAATACCTCAAGGCAAACCTCGCCGTCACCGTGATACAGAGCGGGCTCTTGCCCTTCTATGCGGCTGCGGCGTCGCTTGGTGTCGTGATCGTGATAGGCACCGGAGCGACCAGAGTCATAGAAGGGGCCTGGACGCTGGGCCGTTTCGCCGCATACCTCAGCCTGTTCCTCAGCATGAGTGGGCGAACCTTGATGGCCGCACGCGTGCTCAACCGAGTCCACGCCGCCAGGGCTGCTTGGGCGCGGGTGATGGAGAAGGTGCGGCTGCTGGAGCAGGCGACGCCCGCGAGCGCCGCTACGCCTCCTCAAGGCGCCCTTCCTTCGCCCACCCCCACCACGGGCGCGGATCCGCCCAGAGTGGCCGGTGCTCACCTTGTGGTCAGCGGGCTCTCATTCTGCTTCCCGGGCACGACAGAACGCGTGCTTCGCGATATCTCTTTCGAGGTGATGCCGGGTGACCTGCTGGCAGTCACCGGTCCCATAGGGGGAGGCAAGTCCGCGCTCATCAGCGCGCTGTCCGGCCTTTATGCCTACGATGGAAGCATCCAGGTGAACGGCGTCGAGCTGAGAGACGTGGGCGAGCGGGAGCGGGCCAGGCTCATCGCGCCGGTTGACCAGACAGCCATGCTCTTTTCGGGTAGCGTTGTCGAGAACGCGACCATGTTCAGGACCTCTCAGGTGGACCAGTGGGTCAAGGCTGTGGCCCGAGACGCGGCAATCGACGCCGACGTGGCCGCCTTTCCCAAGGGATACGACACGGACGTGGGAGCGTCGGGGGCCAGGGTTTCCGGCGGCCAGAGGCAGAGAATCGCGCTCGCGCGTGCCCTGTACCAGGATGCGCCGCTGCTGCTGTTGGACGATCCGTTCTCAGCAGTCGACCTGTCGACCGAACGCCTGGTGGTGTCAGGCCTCCGCTCGGAGCAGGGGCGGAGGACCATCGTGCTGTGCTCACACCGCCTGAGCGTGTTTGAGGCATCCAGCAGGATCATCGTCCTGAAGGACGGCAAGATTGTCGAAGAAGGCACGCACGAGGCGCTGCTTTCCGACAACGGGCTCTACGCCCGCATCCACAGGGCCCAGGGCTTCCTGGAGGCGGAGACAGCATGAGCCGGAATCGTACAAGCCTGATGGGGATAGCCCGCGAGTGCCTCAAAGGGCAGCGGGTGTTGCTGGCCGCGCTGGTCGCCCTGATCGCCGCGTCGGTTGCCGCGGAGGTTTTCCCGCCGTTCATCGTCGGTCGGGTCGTGGACCATAACATCAAGGGCGGTACCTTCGACCGGCTCTGGTTCTGGGCCACGGTGTACCTCGCCGCGGTGTTCGGATCAAGACTTGTGACATTCGCCCAGACATACCTGACGGCGGTGATCGGGCAGAAGGCGCTGTACCGGCTGCGCTCGATGATGGCCGACCATCTTGTCAGGCTGCCGGCCTTGTACTACGACCGCACACCTGCCGGCGACATCACAAGCCGCCTTACGAGTGACGTTGAGCAGGTCAACGCGCTCTTCACGACCGGCGTGATTGCGGTGGCGACCGACCTCTTCAAGATAACCGGCGTGCTGTCCGCCATGTTCGCCATAGACACGTCGCTGGCGCTCCTGGCCATGGCCTCCCTTCCTTTCGTGTACGGGGTGACGGAGTACTTCAGGCGCAAGATCAGGCAGAGCCAGAGGGTTTCCAGGGTGCACATGGGCGCGATCAACACCTACCTGCAAGACTCCTGGCGGGGCTTCAAGCTCCTGAAGCAGTTCAACGCCGAAGACCGCTTCTTGGACCGGTTTGAGGCGCCCCAGCGTCTCTACCTGG
The DNA here is from genome assembly GCA_030691635.1 of Bacillota bacterium. GTDB lineage: Bacteria > Bacillota > Sulfobacillia > JAUYEF01 > JAUYEF01 > JAUYEF01. Next base: position 5,620 of record JAUYEF010000162.1, on the reverse strand, counting down.
ATTCCACAAACCGGGTCGCGTTGTTCAATGCCTACTTCCCAGGCGTGCAGAAGTCTATCGAAGCCGTCACGACAGCTCTCGTGGTATACTTCGCGGCGACCAGGCTTGCCTCAGACCAGGCGCTATCCCTCGGCGCCATCGTGGCTTTCTCCCAGTTGATCACGCGCCTGTTCTCGCCCGTGCAGGAAATCAGCCAGGAGTTCCAGGCTTTCCAGCAGGCCATGGCCGGCGTGGAACGTGTGACCGGCCTGCTGAGCGAGGAGGCGGACGAAGAGCCGCCCGGGGTCAGCCCGGCGACGCCTGTGACGGCGATCGCGCCGCCCGCGTCCGGCTCGGAGGCAGCGGATGCGCCTGCGGCGACTGGTCTCGCGCGCTCTGGCGTGCTGCGCTTCGATCATGTCGACTTCGGCTACGCAGGCGGTGTTGAGGTGCTGCACGACATAGACCTCGCTGTGGGCAAGGGTGAACGCATTGTGATCGTGGGCCGTACGGGAGCGGGCAAGACCAGCATGATCAGCCTGGCGGCGGGACTCTACAGACCGTGGCACGGTATCGTGAGGCTCTTGGGAGAAGACCCGGCGGCGCTATCGCCGTCCGAGAGGCGAAGAGTCATCGGAGTCGTCCCACAGACGGTTCACATGCTGGAAGGAACGGTGCAGGAGAACATAACGCTGGGAGACCCGACCATTTCCGGGGAGCAGGTCATGGATGTATGCAACAAGGTCGGCCTTGATGCCGCCCTGTCCGGCCTGCCACAGGGGCTTGAGACAAGGCTCGGCCGTGGGGGGCACCAGCTCTCTCACGGGCAGAACCAGCTGCTGTGCCTCGCGCGCGCTATGGTCTGCTCGCCCCCTATGCTGCTGCTCGATGAGCCGACGTCGGGAATTGATTCGGAAACCGAGCGCGCGATAGCGGAAACGCTGGTCACAAGCAAGGATGTCACGCTTGTCATAGTGTCGCACCGGCCAACCAGCTTCGCCTGGATAGACCGCATAGTGGTCGTTGGGGACGGCCGCATAATCCAGCAGGGCACGCGGGAGGAACTTGAGAACGCCCCTGGGTGGTATGCGTCCATGCAGGAAATGAGGCGGCTCGGCTGGACCGCGTGAAGTCCAGTCGAGCCGGGTCTACCGCCTTCCGAGCCTTCTCCGTCTACCTCTTTCGTAGCACTGTCTACTTTTTTCGTAGCACCTGCCCGCTCCGGGAGTGAGTCACCTTACCGTTTTCCATCGCCGCCACGCCGTTCACGAACACCCAGCCGTAGCCCTCCGGATATTGCCTGGTCTCGATATCGTCCTCGCATTCCTTGACGGCTTCAGGCTTGAGCACGACAATGTCCGCCTTCTTCCCCACCTCTATGGTTCCGCGGTCCGGCAGGCCGAGCCTCGATGCCGGAAGACTGGTCAGGCGCCTGACGCCTTCCTCGAAACCCAGCAGTCCGTTCGCGTAAAGCCGTATGAACCTCGCCACGCCGCCAAAGGTGTTGAGGTTTGGAAGGTTGTACGGCGGCACCTCGCTCTCAAATGTCTGGTCCACCAGCAACGTGTCGATACCGACCATGGCGAGCGGATGTCCGTAGAACACCCGTATCGCGCCGTCCGTGGCGAACGGCCGCTTGCTGCCTCCGCAGGCGCGCGGGTCCTCGCAGAGCACGTCCATGAGCGCGTCCATGGGATCCTTGTCCTGCTCAACTGCGATCTGGGCGATGGTCTTGCCGTCATACTTGTCAAGCGCGCTCCTCGTCACAACGATGCTCTGGGCCCAGTTGGGCTGGAGGTTGGGGTTCAGCGCATACCACCGGCCGGTCATGATGTACTGCTTGATCTCGGCGCGCAGGTCCGGCGCTTTGAGGTTATGCGCGAGCTGCTCGAACGAGCCGGCTTCCTTGAACCACGGCGCCAGGGTGCCGGCAAGGTACTTCTGGTGAGTCGTGCCGCCTGTCAGGTGGTTCGGTATCACGTCGAAACTCAGGTCGATCCCGTTCCGGAGCGCCTGCTCTACAACCTCAAGTGTCTCCTCAGCCGCGACGATGGCCAGCCTGGGTGTTGGCTGAGGCGAGATGAGATACCCGGAACTGAGGTGAGCAATCTCAAACCTGCCTCCAATCTTCTTGGCGACGTCAATGGCCTCTTTCAGCCCTTCGATAAGGCCAGCGTCGCCGAAGCCCTGGCGCAGGCCCGTCCGCCGCCAGTGGCTCGAGAAGAGGCCTCCGCGCTTCGTGACCTCTCCGACGACCGCGTAGTTCTCCTCCTGAGCGCAGAAGACGCCCGGCGGGTAGTCCATGCCGTTGGAGATCCCTGCAGCGCCTGAGTCCATCGCCTCGGCGGCATGGTGCGTCATGGCCTTGATCTCGTCCGAAGTGGCATGCCGCTTGTAGTTGACCCCCATGACCGCTGTCCTTATCGCGCCGTGCCCGACAAGAGGCACGACGTTTATGCCCGGTTTCGCTGCTTCCACGCGGTCAAGCCACTGGCCGAATGTTGTCCAGTCGATGTCGAAGCCGTCGATTTCCATCGCGGCCTGCTTCACCTTTTCGAGGTCGAGCGCGACTTCTGGATAGTACTTGGACGGGGCGACCTTCTCACGCCAGGTTTCTCCCCACATGCTCAAGTTGATGTACTTGTTGAGCGGCCCTGCGGAGGAGCCGCACTGGCCACCGACGGAAGTCGTGATGCCCTGGCCGACCGAGCTCTCCCCTGCCGGGTACTGCAGTATCAACCGGTCAGAGTGCGAGTGCATATCGATGAAACCCGGAGTGACCACGAACCCGGAGGCATCGATGGTCTTCTTGGCGCTCGCTGCGGTGAGGTCTCCCACTGCTGCGATGGCATCGCCGCTGATAGCCACGTCTGCCTTCACGCGCGGCGTCCCTTTCCCGTTCACAACATCCGCGTTCCTGATGATAACGTCGAACATGCGTGTCCCCTCCCTACTGGATTGTCTTGCGGGCCAGCGCCTCCACATCCCGCGCGTCAGGGATGTCGTGGAAGGCAAGCCCGAACCGCGAACGTCCTGTCTGAACCATTTCGGCAGACCTGCTGTCGACCTGCTCCAAAGCGAATGGACTCGTCACGAATCTGACGGTGCCGGTGGCGCCGGAAAGCCGACTCGGTAACATCCACGAAGGAGATGCGTGAGAAGTCCACCTGCCCCGCTCCTCTGCTCCATAGCTCTACGTCACTATTCTTCGTGCCGGGCGATCAACCTCCATGAGGAGAATGAGGTGAAAAGCGGCGAAGGTCGGCAAAGCCAGGCGCGCAGGCACCGCGTTGGTCGCCACAGACCAGGGTAGGCGCAGTAGCTGGTCCCAAGGGACCAGTCGACAGCGCTATGATGGTAACCACATGACCAACGCATTCTGCGTTGATCTGCACAGACCAGGGCTGGCGAAGTAGCTGGTCCCCAGGGACCAGTCGACAGCGTTTTGCTGGTCGCCACATGACCAACGCATTCTGCGTCGGTCCCCGGGAGTTCCCGGGGAACCAGTCCGGCGGCGGAGATAATCGAGTAAGGGGGCTGAAAGGCCCCCTTCTCACAGAACCATGCGTACGGGCCTCGTACACGGCTCTTCGCAGACTAACCCATCTTCATGGCATGGATCTTCACCAGCGAGACAAGGCCCAGCGAAGTGAACAGCGCTTGCGGTATGGCCGTGTTGGCCATCCAGTGGACGGACGATGCCCAGCGATTCATACGCAGGTAGGGTAGGCTCACGTCCTGCACCCCCACGCGGCGCAGCGCCCGGTGAAGTTGGCCCACGTGTCGCCAGCTTCGGAGTTGCACCGCCCTGAGCCGTCGCGTTATCCACTGGTCAAGCGCCTGCATCCTCGTCTTGACCTGTCCATAGCAGAAGTAGTTGCCCCATCCTCGGAGCAGCGGGTTTAACTTAGCGATCACTGTCTTCAGGTTTGTGGTCTGGTTGCGGCTGGTAATCTCTCCTACAATGATACGCCGGGTCTCCGGGGCTCGACCTTGCCGATTGCCGCGGCATAAATCACGAATCTTTCCTTCCCATCGAGGCCCAGCAGGGCGTTGATCACGTCATCGTGATAGCCGCCGATCGCGCAGCACCCCGCGCCCACCTCGAGCACGCCCAGGTACAGGTTCTGACACAGGTGCCCCGCGTCGAGGTGCATGAACCGGTAGGCACGCTCGCTATACCGCCACGCCGACCTGTAGGCGACGGCGACCCAGATGAACGTGACCGCGTTCGCTGTGATGATGGTCGTGGGTTGACCGCATATCGCTCCGGCAAACCGGCCCAGCACCCCTTCTGACGTATCCACCTCAACAAGCCTGTGGTCTAGCGCGGCATACTTGTACAGGCCGGGCTCGAGACCCTCGACCCTGTTGCAGAGCAAGTATGTTTCAAACGGATGCCGCGAACCTGCGGACGGCACAGGCCTCAGTGTCGCCGGGCGGCTGGTGATGCGCTGGACGCCCTGAGTCACCCAGAGCAAGTAGGAAAGTTCAGCGATGGTCAGCGGGTCGGGCAGGTAGCTCCTGACGCTGCGGCGCATCCGGAAGGCTTCGGCGAGGGAAAGGTTTCTCAGAGTAACCGAGGCGGGATCGGGAAGTGCGATCGTGCGGGCGCCTGTGGGCGCCTCATCGGCCAGAGGCGGTTGGGGCAAGCCTTTGGCCTGATCCGGTTCGTGCATATTCTTGAAAGCCGAAGCTTCCATGAACCTGTCAACTGTGTCGAAACCCATGGCGGGCGCCCCCTGTTGCACGGAGATCGCCGGGCGGCCGGGCCGCCGGCGGGCCCACTACTTCGCTGCTTGCTCCGTGATCACCTCGGCCAGCACCGATATCTTCTCCCAGCGCCGGTTCGTCGCATCCAGCACTGCTTTGACCGGGGCGAGCTCCCCGTTGTCCTTGAAGGACACCGCGCCGATGAGTTGCTCCTCCGCCTGCCCACGCAGGGAAAGCCGGACCACGACCATGATCACCCGCCATGAGCCCAGCGTCGCGTTCCCAAGATGGCTCAGGGAGAAGAAACAACCGTCGGGCACAGTGGTATTGAGCGCGTCGAGTGTGGCGCGAGCATATGCCTGCCGGACGGCCGGCTTGTCCGACGTCAGGGTGAACGCTGTCCCTGTGACGCGGTTGCCTGCCGGAGTGGTCAACGACACTCGCGCAACGTACGGGCGCCCTATCTCCAGTCTTGCTGATTCTATCTGCAGTCTCATCCGAATCGGGACTCCTCTCCTCCGGAATATCGTTGTGTACCCGCAACGCCGTCAGGCCCCCACGCAGCCTTTTGTCCGCCGAGCTATCGGGTCATGCCCCTTCACCGATATAACCGGAGAGGAGGTGTCAACCATGAGACGCACGACACTGGTCGCGCTGGTGGCAGCCGGGCTCCTGCTCGCGTCCGCGACCGCAGCGGTGGCGGGCAAGGCAGAACCGGTGGGCCCATACTGGCCGAACGGCACGAAGCTGGCGACAGACGTGACTGGGACCACGCTGGCGGTATCATTCCCTGGCGCTCTGAACGGCCCGTACTACTACTGGATAGGCGCATACCCAAACAGGTCCGCTTTTCCGGTCGTGTCGGTCAGGGTGGATGCAATGACACTCGAGACGGTGTCCGCCCAGCTCACTCTCAACCCGGGCGCGT
>JAUYEF010000145.1 GCA_030691635.1 Bacillota bacterium | reverse complement strand
CCGCTAAGACGGCGGATGCTAATGCCGCCAGAAGTCTTTTCATCGTTCTACTCCCGCCACCAGCCCCAGATGGTTCTGTGGTCATGGCGCTTCCACCTTTTGCCAGGACCCAGCATCGTCCGCCACGGTTCGACAAGGCAGAGGAGCCTCAGCCAGTGCGTTTAGGCAAATAATGTAACAACTCGTGTCGCCTTGTGTCGAACAGTTGCCATTGAAGATGTAATGAATCTCTCCGTTAGAATGGAAACGTCATGTCCCGGCAGGGGTCGTCCGAGGAAAGAAAGGCTCTGCCTCAGTCTCTCTAGGGGAGGTGCGGAAGATCAAGACATATACCGAGGCGGCAAGTCGCTACTTTACTGAGGACACCAAAAAAATCAAAATGCCACCAGCGCCCTTCGCAACCGCCCCTGCCGGATTTTCTTCTCCTTGGAGGATGTCACTTGCGTCTTAACCGTGACATAATTGTTCCTTTGATCGCTGCGTCCGCAGCGGGTGTGCTGGCCATCGCGGTGCTCGGGCACCTGACGCAGACGGCCTCCGTCATCGTCGCAGCCCACGACATACAGCCGTTTGAGGTCATCGAGAGCCGGATGCTGAAGGCGGCGAGCATGCCTCTTCCGGCCGCGCACCCGAAGGCCTACAGGTGGGTCCAGGATGTGGCGGGCAAGCGCGCCGCGGGGCCGATCCCTGCCGGCCAGCAGGTACTCCGCGGTCAGACAGTAGATGTGGGCAACGGCTACGGGAAAACCGGTTTTGAGGATTGCGTCGTGATGTTCGTCCCAATGCCTGCGTCGAGGTGTGTGGCCGGGCTGGTCAGAGCCGGGGACGTGGTCGACCTGATCTACAGCACGAACGAGCAGAGGGGCGGGACTGCTGCGGCCCGCACCATCCTGCGAAGAGTGCCGGTTCTGGCGGATGTCAAGCCGTCGGGACGCACCTGGGATGCGCCGGGGACGGATGCCACCGGGCTGAACCTGCTGCTCACCCCGAAAGATGCCGAGACTGTCGCGCTCTGCCTCGAAAACGGGACTCTCTATGCTTGCCTGTCGGCGGCGGGGGGCCCGTAGATGCACCTGGGCAGTTTGCGGGCACGGGAGACGGCAGGGCAGACGATACCAGGCTCGCAGGTCGTGGTTGTCTTCAGCCCAAAAGGCGGGGTGGGCAAGACGCTCCTGGCCACGTCCATCGCCCTGGTTGCATCACGTCGCGCAGGCCGGAAGACGCTCCTGGTCGACATGGACCTGGATTCGGGTGACGTCTCAGTCCACCTGGACCTGGACGACCAATCATCGATCAACGACCTGCTGCCCTATTGCTCAGACCTGAAAGCCGAGGTCATGTCGAGGTTCTGTGTTCACCATAAAGCGGGCGGCATAGATGTCGTGCCGGCCCCACCCAGGCCGGAACTGGCGGAATTCGTCAAGTCCGAGCACGCCGGGTTGCTCCTGGATGGGGCGAGGAAGCTCTACCAGTGCATCGTGCTCGATACTCCTCCGTCAAGCGACTGCGATCTTGTGTACGAGTGCCTTGAGAAATCCGACAGTCAGGTGCTCGTTGTCACCCAGGACCTGGCGTGCCTCAGGCAAGCACGAACGTCGGTGGAACTGTTGAGGCGGCTGGGCCTCGACGTGAACAATAGGAGTCATGTCATCGTGAACAGGTATTCCGAAAGGTCGCTGTTGTCGCTAAAGAAGATTGTGGACTTTCTCGGCCTGGAGCGGGTTCTCACCATAGCTGAAGATAGGGAGGTCGTGGAGCGGTGCATCCTGGACGGCAGCCCCCTCGTCTTGTCGGCGGGCGGGTCGGAGGTGGCGAAGGATGTCAGCGCAGCGGCAGCGGCGATACTTGAGATACCCGGCGAGAGCCAGCGCCCGGCGAGGTCCCTTATGCCCTGGTTTGGCGGGAGAAGGAGAAAGTGGTGAGGGGTGGCTTGCTGGAGCGCCTGGAGCGGCGAGGGGCCGCCGCCGGGCCTGGCAGCCCCCAGAGCCCCGAGCCAGATAACCGGGCGGCTCCCTTAGCTCACGAAGAGGTCGTCAGGCGCATACAGGCCCACATACTCGATTCCCACCCGACACTCCTCGGGCCGGCAGGGCGCTTAGGCGACGGCAGGCGGCGGCTGAAGGCTGCAATACAGAACTACATCGCCGCAGACAAACTCGCGACAGGCAAGAGCGTTCGTGAGACGCTGGCTGAGGATGTCCTCAACGAAGTCACGGGCTTGGGGCCGATCGAGCCGCTCATGCAGGATGAGGCCATCACTGAGGTAATGGTGAACGGGCCGGAGGAGGTGTGGATCGAAGTGGACGGCAAGCTGCGAAAGGCAGAGGAGAAGTTCCGGGACGCCGACCAGCTCGTGGAAGTCATCATGCGGGCGGTTGCCCCCCTGGGCAGGAGGATAGACCAGTCTTCGCCTTTCGCCGATGGTCGCCTCCCGGACGGGTCACGCCTGCACGCCTGCATCCCGCCCGTGAGCCTCAAAGGGCCGGTGCTGTGCATAAGGAAGTTTCCGAGGAAGGGGTTTACGCTGGGCGATCTTGTCCGCTTCGGCACTTTGACTGAAGAGGCGAGGGAGTTCCTCGAAGACTCCGTGCGCAACAGGCTCAACATCCTGATCGCGGGCGGCACCGGGAGCGGCAAGACATCGACGCTGAACGCCCTGCTGGGCGCGCTCGGGGAGAAGAACGAAAGGGTCGTCACCATCGAGGACTGCGCCGAGTTGTTCCCACCGGTCGCAAACATCGTTGCTCTCGAGTCGAGGCCCGCAAATATCGAAGGGCGCGGCGAGGTCACCATCCGCACGCTCGTGCGGAACGCCCTGAGGATGAGGCCGGACAGGCTGGTCGTGGGTGAGGTGAGGGGCGCGGAGGCATTCGACATGCTACAGGCGATGAACACCGGCCACCAGGGCTCGATGTCCACAGTCCACGCAAACGGCCCTGAGGAGGCCCTCAAACGGGTCGAGGGGATGGCCCTCATGGCGCCGGAAGTGCCTGAGCGGGTCGTGCAGGAGCTCGTGTTCGCGGCCATTGACGTGGTCATCTTTCAGAAGCGGCTTCCCACCGGAGACAGGAGGATCACGAGCATCTCGTTGATGGTGAAGGATGCTTCACCGGGGTCGCTGAGGCTACTGGAGGTTTTCTCGAGCACTCCCGGGCGGGCCGGACTGCCGCGGTGCGCCACGGCCCTCCCATCGTGGTACTGGGCGCGTGCGGGCAAAACTCATGACACTTGTCCATGACGGGGGCTGGTGGAACGTGGCTGAAGCCGCTATAGCACTGGTCGCGATCTGTGGTGGCCTGCTGGGCGTCATATTCCAGAACTTGGGGCACGGTCTTAGCCTTCGTGGCAGGTGGGGCGCGCTGAAAGCCAGGGTGGCGCAGAGGAGCAAACCTCGTCGGCGACGCAAGGCCGCGGTGGCAGGACGTGACATATGTGCGCTGTGCGAGATCCTCGCCAACGGCCTGCGCTGCGGCCAGGGGTTGCTGCAGTCGCTGTCTCTGGCCGCCGCGGAACTTGAGGGACCTCTCGGGGAAGCCCTGAAGCATGCCATCAGGCAGTTTACGGCAGGGATCCCGCTGTCACGGGCGCTCGGAGACGCGGAGCAAGATCTCCAGAACCTGGATTTTGCCCAGGTGGTCCGGGCTATCGAGGTCTTCAAGGAAACAGGAGGCAACGCCTCTGAGGCCCTTGGGCAGGTCGCCAAGGCGGTGAGGGAGAGGGAGGAGATGAGGGCGATACTGGGCTCACACATGGCAGACGCGCAAGCCAGCTCAGTGATCGTAGCCGCCATGCCCTTCGTGCTCGGAGCCCTCAGCTACGCGACACAGCCCGGAACGTTCATGTCCGCCGCCCGGACGATAGAGGGACAATGCGCCTTCGGACTCGGTGCAGCGCTCTGGATGACGGGCGCGTACCTGACGTGGCGGATCACGCACCCCGGCTGGCTGTGAACGTGCCGTTTGTCGTGGCCGGGGCGGCGGTTGTGGTGCTATCGGCTCTAGCGGCGGGGTTGGCCGCTGCAGCCCTGGTACTAGGGCGCCATGTCAGGACGAAAGGCGGCGGTGGCGGAAGGAGCGGCGGGAGCGGCAGGAGCGGCAGGGGGGATCAGCCGGCTCGTGCCCGCTGGCTCGGGTGGAACAGGGCCTCCAGGCCCAGAGTGCTGCATGAATTCCCCTATGCCGTCGAACTACTGGCGCTTTGCTGCCTCTCCGGCATGAACCTTTCACAGGCAATAGAGACGGTCGGCCGTTCCGGTCCGGGCTATGTCCAGAAAGCGTTCGCGCTGGCGGGGCAGGACTTCTCGGCAGGCTTTGCCCGAGGGGAAGCGCTAAGCAGGCTGGCCGCAAGACTGGGCACATCGTCCGCGCGGTCCCTGGTCTCAGCGATAAAGCAATCTGAGATGTCCGGCACGCCAATAGTCGAGATCCTGAGAACGCACGCCGAGGCGGCGAGACGCGAACAGCATGCCGCGAGGCTGAAGCAGGCTGAACTGATGCCGCTCAAGCTGGCTGTCTGCACGGTGGTATTCCTGCTTCCAGCGCTCATCATCGTATCCGTCACCCCGCACGTGCTGGCGTTCATAAAATCCGGTTGGTAGGAGGTTTTGAGCATCAGGCTCTGCGTCAAGTATTACTTGTGGTGGGCGCGCCAGGAGGGCGTGACGACGGCTGAGTACGCCCTGGTCCTGACTCTGGTCGTAATCATACTGATCTCAACGCTGTCGGCCCTCGGCACTGCGCTGAACGCGAAGCTCCGCGGCATCATCGATCAGATCAATGGCGCACACTAAAGGGATCGAGCCGTGTAGTAATGGGCATGGCACTCTACCGGCGAGGTTTGCGACTTCGGTGCTACGAGCGCGGCCGGGAACCGCGGCGCTTGAATTCGCCCTGGTCTTCGGGATGGTGGTGTTGCTCCTTCTTTCCGTTGTCGAGTTCGGGCTGTTGCTTAACGCGAAGATCCTGGTGAGCACGGCTGCCAGGGAGGGAGCTCGGAAAGCCGCGGTCGACGGTGGCGAATCGGCCGCGGCGCTGGCCCGGATAAGGGAGATACTCGAGGCCGGCAACCTGAAACCTGAGAAAACGCAGGTGGATATATCGCCTGCCGAGGCGGCATTTGGCTCAACAATCGTGGTACGAGTCCACTACACCTATGAGTTCTTGTCGCCACTGGTGGCGCGTGTGGTCGGACGGGCGTTCGAACTCGACTCCGAGCTGATAACGCGCAGCGAGAAGGTGCGGTGAGAGGTATAGCGGCAAGGGTGAATGGCATGCAGGCCAAACGCCGGGGCGGGCCGGCATGACCTCACGACGCAAGATCTGGATGCGGGTCGGGCCGGCCCAGTCTGAGCGCGGCGCCGTGATCGCGTGGTTTGCCCTGGCGGTGCCGCTGGTAATGATGATCATTGCTTTCGTGTGCGACGTGGCCTGGTTGAGTTACGCCAGGGGGACAATCCAGACGGCGGCCGACCTGGGTGCGCTGGCGGGCCTGCAGGAGATAGACTTCGACCGGTTGGCGGCGGGCGAGGTGTGGATAGATGAGAAACGCGCAGCAGGCGAAGCGCTCAGCTATCTGGCGGCGAACCTCGGGAGAGGCCTCACGCCGGGCCAGACTATGTCGTCCACGAAATCGGTGGATGTCTACAATACGGGTAATCTCGCCCGGCACGGGCGTTCTCGCCTGTCTCACCCCACCGTCTGCGTGACAGCACAGGTTGGTGTGAGACTGCCTGTGACAGGCGTGTCCTATGTGATCAGGGTCCATGCTGACGCCAGCATCATGCCGCGCAGGTAGGCGTAAAGCGGACTATATGAGAGAGGAAAATGGGGTTGGTCCAGGATGGTTCCGCCTCACTTCTGCGGGTCTATGAGAATGGCGAGTACCGGTACCGGTTCGAGTGCCCGTTCTGCGGTGCACAGGGTATGCATTTGAAGAGCTACACGCCTGTTGCCGGAGCACGCGGCAAGGAAGGGGCTGTTGACATCAACTTTCTCTTGGCCTGTTCAGCGTGCGGGCGGAGCAAAGTCGTGCGGAACATGCCGATATGTGGGGGGCTGGGGCGGGCCTAACGCCGTCTCTTGAAAAGGACAGCCGCCAGCGCCGACGCTAGGGTTAGCCCCGGGCCCAGGTGATCACGCCAACGACAAGAAGGGCCATGCGGCCAGTCAGTAACCCACCGACAGATGTCAGACACAAGACCCCAGTGATAATGAACGTCCATCTCGCCCAGCACTCGATGGTTCCTCCGGCGAATACCGGCCCTACAAAAATCAGGCCGAAAGGACCAGGAACACAGGGGCAGCGCAACAGCAAGACAACCGCCACCATTGACTGTAGCGGCTCGGAGAGCGCAAGACCCGCTCCCGTCGTAAGAGAGGCACATGAAGAATGGCCATGTAGGCGACTCCGAGAACAACGCCCGCTACCGCAGACCAGAAACCCACCTGCATGGCAATCCCGATCGGAACTGGTGGATTCGTTTCCATTGGACTTCCCCCCCTTGACCTTGCTCACCCAACCAACACTTGCAGGAATCCAAGGCCTGGCTCCGAAGGGGAGTTGAGCCTGGCATGTACCTGAAGGAAGCAGTGCCGGCTGGCACGTGCTCCACGGACCCAGGTGGCCTAGCAGGCCCCCGCCGGGATCGACGTCATCGACCAGACCTTGTCAGCCCAGGTACACGGAAGCAGCAACAAACCACGGATAGGGCGGTGTCACATGCCACTCATCAAAATCACCATCGGACAGCATGTACTCAAAGCGCGTCTCGAGGAACACAACGCCCCGAAGACCTGCAAAGCGTTTCTGAAGCACCTGCCACTTTCATCTCGGCTCATCCAGGCCAGGTGGAGTGGCGAGGCCGCCTGGATACCCATGGGGAGCGTCGACTTCGGCGTGGGCCATGAGAACCCCACGAGTTACCCCGCGCCGGGACAGATCCTGCTATACCCCGGCGGGCTGAGTGAAACCGAGATACTGCTCCCGTATGGGGCCACGGCATTTGCGAGCAAGGTCGGCATGCTTGCCGGCAACCACTTCCTCACGGTGGTCGAGGGTCAGGAGGTCCTCGAAAGCATCGGCAAGACGGTATTGTGGGAAGGCGCGCAGGACATCAAGTTCGAAGTCGCGGCCCCATAAAAGTCCCAGAGATCATGCTCCAGGCCACTGACGCGTAGAGAGCACCGTCCCCAGCCCCTCCCACGTCCGGATTCACGTACAGCCGCTGAGCAAGTCGACCCCTGCTCCGCGGCTTTTCCTATTCAGGCGTTAATAACTGCCACTACATAACCGAAATATCCCTCAGAAGTATGGTGTGGGAGGCAGTACCAGCGCAATCATGAAACGTCTTAAGATTCTTGATGTAACCGTAAAGACCGATCCCAAGAGCCGGCTGGACCAGGCCACAGTGACCTTGAGTGGCATGACCGATGGGGCCAGCCCCCTCCGGGGTTCTGTCCTGGCCGTGAGCCCGGGGCCAAAGAGCCGGCAATACGCCGTCGGCCATGCGACGGTGCTCGCGCTAAACACGGCGTTGAAGCCTGACTATCATCTCTGCCTGACCGACCTTACCACCATCCAGATGGGAGCCTGGCGCGTGGCGGCAGCCGTGCTGAGGCTGCTGTCGTTCGGTTCGGGAAACCAGGGCCATGAGGACCTCGTCGGCGCGGTGATCAGCCGGGACGACCCGGACGTGTCGGTCGTGAAGGCCGTTCTGGACTCGGTGAACCGGCGACTCGGAAAGGTGGTCGTGGAAGCGTCGGTCGGCGTTCCCCAGGAGATCGTGCGGGGACACGCGGCGGCACAGCAGCAGGTTCCGCCTCCGCCAGCCCAGCGTGGCCATGTGGCAAGCGGCCGGTGACAATTCCGGTCCGACCGGGGTAGGTCGTGCCTGCGGGCAGACCAGACAGAGGCGCAGCAGGTGAGGGTAGCGGACAGAGGGGTGGGCTTCAGATGGTAACGTTTCTTCGCAGGCTCGAGAGGGATGAGGGCGGCAGCGTGATTGTGCTCGTGGCAATGATGCTGGTCGTCTTGCTTGGCATGGCCGCCCTTGTCATTGATGCAGGCATGTTGTTTGAGAGCAGGAGGTCACTTGTGACGACCGCAGACTCGGCCGCCCTGGCCGGGGCCACGGAATTCGCACAAGTACTGTTGAACGACGGCAGCGTGGAGGACGCCGCAGATGCGGCGGAGACGCGTGCCCGGCAGTACGCAGTCATGAATGGCACGCCGGCGGAGGACGTGACAGTCGTCGTCGACGAAGAGAACTTCACGGTCACAGTGGAAGTCGTCCGGTCGAACAATTTGGCCTTCGCATCGGTGCTCGGTGTCCCAAACTCACCCACATCTGCGCGCGCGGTGGCCGCCACGGGCCCGCTCCACTCGATGGGCGAAGGCGCGATGCCCATCTATGTCAGTCCGGCCGCCCACGATTACGCAGGTGAAACGCTGAACCTGAGGGAAGGCACTCCGCCCCCTCTGACGCCCGGTAACTTCACGGCGCTGGCGCTGGGCGACCCTGGCGCGAACGTCTACCTGTTTAACCTCATCAACGGCTATCCAGGCCCGATTTCGAGAGGTGATCCGGTGCCTGTCG
>JAUYEF010000094.1 GCA_030691635.1 Bacillota bacterium | reverse complement strand
TGACTCGCACCGGGAAACCATTGTGGTGGGCGTCTTTGAACTTGACCCCCGCCCGCTCGTCCCTGTCGTCCAGCAGGGTGGCGATTCCGGCTTCCTTGAGCGCCACATAGACCCGCTCGGCCACGTCGACCTGTGCCCCGTCGCGTGTGTTCACGCACGTAACGATGGCGTCATAGGGCGCGACAGAATGAGGCCAGATGATGCCATCTGCGTCATGGTGCTGCTCGATTATCGCGGCGACGGTTCGGGTGATCCCAATGCCATAGCAGCCCATTATCACGGGCCTGGAGTTGCCGGCTTCGTCAAGGAACACGCAGCCCAGCGCATCGCTGTATTTGGTCCAGAGTTTGAAGAGCTGCCCGACCTCAATGCCCTGGGCCTGCCCGAGCGTCTCGCCGCATACCGGGCAGCGGTCGCCAGAGTGCACCAGCACGAGGTCGGTGAGGTTCGAGATGTCGAAGTCTCGCTCAGGGTCGACGTTGATGAAGTGGTACCCCTTTTCATTTGCGCCGACGACAAGGTTATGAACCTTGGGCAGGCTCCGGTCGGTGATGATCCGGGCACCGTGCAGGCCGACAGGACCCGCCGATCCGAAGGGGGCGCCTGTCTCGGCCATCACATCCGTGGCAGCCGCTTTCTCGACTGATACTGCCCCAAGGTACGAGTGGAGTTTCCACTCATTCAGGTCACGCTCACCAGGCACAATGGCTGCAACCAGCTCGCTCCGGTCGCCCGGGTACACCGCCCTGTAGAAGAGCGTCTTAGCCGTTATCCTTGCGGAGATTCCGAGGAACTCCGCTACGGCGGCTATGGTGTGTGCGCCTGGAGTCGCAACCTTCTCCACCTCTGCGCGTGTGCTGGCCTCTGGACTGCCGGCCTCCGGACGATCCGCCTCCCCATCACCAGCCCCTGGCGGCTCGGGCACAGGCTCACGGTACTCGGCCTTCTCCACGTCGGCCGCGTAACCGCACTTGTCGCAGGTGACTATGGTGGATTCACCGTACTCAGATAGCGCGACGAATTCGTGCGACCCCGAGCCTCCTATCGTGCCCGGATCCGCCTCAACCGGACGGAAGTTGAGCCCGCACCTTGAGAAGATCCGCTGGTACGCCTCGAACATCTTCTGGTAACTGGCCTCAAGGCCCTTGGGGCTGGTGTCGAAGGAGTACAGGTCCTTCATCAGGAACTCCCGGCTCCGCATCACCCCAAAGCGCGGCCGTATCTCGTCCCTGAACTTCGGTCCGATGTGGTAGAGCAGCACAGGGAGTTGCTTGTAGCTGGAGACAGCGTCACGCACCAGCCCGGTTATGATCTCTTCGTGCGTCGGCGCCAGGCAGAGCAATTTGCCGGCGCGGTCCTTAAGCCTGAACATCTCGTCGCCATAGTCCTGCCACCGGCCCGTCTGGAACCATGGCTCAGCGGGCGAGAGCAGGGGCATCATGATCTCCTGGCCACCCTGCCGGTCCATCTCCTGGCGCACGATCTCAGCGACCTTTTGCACCGCCCGGATGCCCAGGGGCAGCAGCGAATACACACCGGGCGCTTCCCTGCGTATCAGCCCGGCGCGGAGCATTAGCCTGTGGCTGGGAATCTGCGCCTCCGCCGGGTCCTCTCGGAGGGTTGGGAAGAAGCCTCTGGACATTTTCACTGCTCATACCCCCATGGTGTTAGGATTGGCACACGAGCCTGCTGGAAACACGAAAGCCCTCCGTCCAATCGGGACGGAAGGCTCTGACCTCCGCGGTACCACCCGGGTTGCGCTGGATGCGCCACCTCAACGCCCGTTACCGGTGGGCTACCCGGCAAGGCTCATCGCCTGCTGCTCCGGGGTGGGTTCGCCGCCGCTCGGTACCTGGCCTTCCAGCGGATCAGCCAGGCTCTCTGGACTCGGCCCTGGCAGCTACATTCCCCTTCATCGCTTTGCTTGCTATGTGACCCTATTATACCCCATGACGCGCCTCTGGTGCAGACGCATATCGGGCGCTGCACATCACGAGCGTTGGCGGCCTACCCCGAAGGTGTAGGCCGACCCCAACCTCACCAGCAGCTTCTCGAGCATCTGCACGGCCTGCGCGTCTTTCTCCCTGGCCGCCCGGACACGCGCGGAGAGGATCGCGCGCACTTCCGGCCGGGTGAATCTCCTGAGACCATCCTCTTTCATGCTCACCTGATCCCACACCTTCCCGCCAAGAGCGGCCTCCTGTTCGTGGAGTTCGGCCACAGCCAGGAGTTCAGGCGCCATGTCCGGCTCGTCTCCTGCGACGCGCCGTCTCAGCATCCAGTGGAAGGAGCCAACCAGGATGGATTACCTTTGAGCACAACCTCAGGACTCGATCTCAGTTCGGGCACATCTCGTATCCCGGCGGTCCACGCTAGCCGTCAAGAACCGTGAGCCAGCCCAGAGAGCTGAGGCTCGAGACCGTTTGCTCATAGTCTCGGACCTCGAGCACAAAGGATAGCGGCGACTCGGATGGGACTGTGAGCATCGTCAAGGAGTCAAACACTGCTCGGAAGTCAATACAGCCCTTGCCCATAGCCAAGTGTTCATCGAACCTGGCGTGATTGTCGTGCAGGTGAACATGCCGGAGATGGCTGCCGAGGGCCGCCCTTCTTCTGACCCCATCAACAAGACGCCATGGAGATATCTTCCGAAGGCTCTGGCAATGCGGGCGCCGGGTCGGCTACAATCAGCTAATGATCCCGTACCTAGCCCGGACCTGCTTTGCGACGCTGGTCAACTACTCAGTATGGAGGCTGGACGCGTAATGGGTTCATCAATAACGCCGGGAGGTAGGTGCCATGGGAATCCGTAACCCGCAGGTCGATGCGATTTTCGCAGAATGGGCCAAGCCCCGTTCGCCGGGCGTGGCTCTTGCAGTGATTCACGACGGTGCTCTGGTGTATGAGCAGGGGTACGGCTCCGCCGACCTGGAGCACGACATCCCCATAACGCCGTCCAGCATCTTTCACGTCGCCTCGGTGTCGAAGCAGTTCACTGCCATGTCCATCATGCTCCTTGCGGCTGAGGGACGACTGTCGCTTGACGATGACGTGCTGGAGTACCTTCCCTTTGTGCCGGACTTCGGACATGTCATCAGAGTGCGGCACCTCATACACCATACCAGCGGCCTGCGCGATCAGTGGCAGCTCATGCGGCTTTCAGGGGTCCGGATGGATGACGTGATAACCCAGCAGCATATCGTGAAGGCCGTGGCGCGGCAGAGAGAGCTCAACTTCGCTCCGGGCGACGATCACCTGTACTGCAACACAGGGTATACACTTCTGGCGGAGATTGTGACGAAGGTGAGCGGGCAGCCGTTCGTCGACTTCACCAGGGACCACATTTTCACCCTGCTGGGTATGCAGGATACTCATTTCCACCTGGATCATGAGGAGATCGTCAAAAACCTGGCATACTCCTATGCCCCCCACCTCGCCGGAGGATTCAAGAAGAAGGTCCTCAGCTTCGCGAATGTGGGCGCCACCAGCCTGTTCACGACCGCCCGCGATCTTTTCAGATGGATGCTGAATTTCGAGACGCACAGCGTGGGTGGGGCCGCCGCCATGGACTTGATGCACAGGCAATGTGTGCTCAACAGCGGCAAGACCATCGACTACGCGGGTGGCCTGTCCGTCGGGCAGTACAAGGGGCTGCGGACAGTCGGCCACGGCGGTAGCGATGCTGGGTACCGGAGCTACTGCGGAAGGTTCCCGGATCAGCGGTTGGGAATCGCGGTCCTCGGTAACCTGTCGTCTCTCAGGTGCCAGGAGCTCGCCCAGAAGGTCGCCGAGGTGTACCTGGCTGATCAGATGGTGGAGCCGGCTGCCGCGCCCGCCCAGGCAAAGCCATGGCTACCGCTTCCGGCCCTGGCCGGGGCGTATTTCTTGAGCGACGCAGGCATTATGATCACCGTCCACGACAAGAACGGCAGGCTGCTCGCCCATGTGGAGAGTGAGCCAGATTCGGAGCTGGTACGGACCGGGCCGCTGGGCTTCTTATATGCACCCCTTGGGGTCACTCTGCAATTCACGGTCGATGACACGGGCGTGGTCGCAGGCTTCTCTGTACCTTCCCTGGGTTACTCGGCCGTGAGACTGAACCCGCAAACCATCGACCGTCAGGCTCTGGCCGACTATACCGGCCGCTACTTTAGTCCGGAACTCGACACGACGTACACGGTTTCGGTCGCTGGCTCGGGCCTTGTGCTTCAGCACTGGCGCCTGGACGATGCGCCACTGGTGTTCGTGGGCGACGACCGGTTTGTGGCTCGACGCAGTGATTCCCCGGAGTTGCGGTTTGAACGGCGTGAAGGCAGAGTGGTGGGCTTCCGTGTTATGGCAGGGCGCGTGCGCAACCTGGGGTTTGGGAGGGTCGGCTAGCCTGGCCGTGGATCTGGGCACGATGGGCAGCCCCAGCGCCATTGCCTATTCGGTCGAGCGCCTGAGTGCCGACGGGTCCTTAATCTTCACCGACGACCTGTGGAAGTCGATCAAGCCTTCGTCGCGCATCCTGGCCATTTCGCGAGATAGCGCGGGACGAGACACATTCAGGAAACCGGCCATTTCGTCTCGGTTCATGGGCATCAGGAATGTGAGCGCCCCTGCCCGCGCCGCCTGTTCAAGGACGAACGCCGCGATCTTACCCCGCAGCGTCTTCATCGACAGGTACTCCAGCTTGCGGCCGAGCATCAGCGCCTTCTGCGATACGATCCTGAGCATGTTCGCGGCAAGCAGCCTGTGGCCCGGGCAGGCCCTTGCACAGGTTCCTGTGAACTTCTCCGGAGGAATGAGCATAACGATCGATGCCGTCTGTGCCGTCACTGTGGCCGGCCAGACTCTTTGCCCGGAGAACGCCGCCATCTCGCCGAATACCTCTCCCGGAGCCGCCGCCGCCATCACGGCGCGATTTCCGGCGGCGTCCTCTTTTGTAATCAGCACCTCGCCCGCGAGCACCAGCCCGACTCCCGCGATAGGCTCGCCGCCAAGCGCGATGATTTCTCCTCTTTCGAAGGAAACCACGCTGGGACTCACGCAATCCAGCACTTCGCGGATTTCGTGCTGAGTCATACCCGCGAAGAGCGGTGACGGAGGAAGAGGCTGCTTCCATGTGAAAGTCACTGGATCACCTTCCGCATCCGTAACCTGAGCTACGAACTCTGACCCGGCTCTATATTACAGTCAGTTTGTGAGGAATAGCAACTCTCGAGGAGGTCAAACGTTGAAAAGGAACATTGTCAACATAGATGAGGAGAAGTGCACAGGCTGCGGGCTCTGCATCAGTGCGTGCCATGAAGGCGCGCTGGAGCTGGTTGACGGAAAGGCTCGACTCGTCTCCGAAGCCTATTGCGATGGGCTCGGCGCCTGCCTGCCGGAATGCCCGGCCGGCGCCATCACGATTGAGGAGCGCGAGGCTCCAGCGTTCGATGAGAAAGCTGTCGCGGAACGTAGCCACAAGGGCCACAACGAGCCGGATGTGGACGCCAGGTGTGGCTGTGGCGGCGGTGAGGCCCATAAGCCGGCCGCAGAGGCCGAGTGCGGCTGCGGCGCCGGCGACGAGCCTGAGCCCCTGGCATGCGGGTGCCCTGGCTCGCATTCACGAACCATCGGCAGGAGCGGTGGGACGGCTGAGAGCGCATCTCAAGGCCAGCCCGTCCACGCGCCTGTGAAGTCTCAGTTGCGCCAGTGGCCGGTACAGATGAAGCTTGTGCCGCCCAGAGCGCCGTACTTCGACAACGCGCACTTACTCGTCGCGGCAGACTGCACAGCTTATGCGTACGCCGCCGTGCACCAGGACTTCATGCGCAACAAGGTGACGCTCATCGGCTGCCCGAAGCTGGATGATGCCGACTACGGCGAGAAGCTTGCGCACATACTGGCATCGCACAGCATCAAGAGCATTACTGTGCTGCGCATGGAGGTGCCGTGCTGCGGCGGCCTCGTCAGCATGGTCAAGCACGCGCTGGTTTCCAGCGGCAAGATGATTCCCTGGCGTGTCGTGGTGATAAGCGCCGAGGGAGAGATTCTCGAAGAGTAGTTCCAGTCGCGCGGGCAGGTAGGCGGCAGTTGAGCCTTCTGCCTCAAGTGCGGTAGACTATAGGCACATCGACGCAGCACATCTCGGACGCTGGCGGAAGAGGAGGCCTTGTGCATGAAAGAGCAGAAGAAGGGCTGGCTTGGCCGGTTCATACAGCGTCTTGCCGATGCAAGCGACCGTGAATTCCACGGGACGCCTCCCAAGTGCTGCGGCAACCCGGAGATCAAGAAGATAGGCGACCGCTCGAGCAAGGCGGAGAGGTAGCGAGCTCGGAGCAGCCACAGTAGCACGTTGTGCAGCCGGACAGCCGGTCACCCCATATCAGTCAACGAGGCGCGGGCCCCCACCCGCGCTCTTTTGTGTTCCTGCCTGCGCATTCGGCGACGTCCACCGCCTGACCCTACGGTTGGATTTTCCGGTCGCCCTTGCAGGATAGGCCGGGTTTTCAGCGAACCTGCCTCTGCTACCAGAGGAGGCATGAGACCATGAAAGCGCTTGGGCTGTGCGGGAGCGCCCGCCGCGACGGCAACACCGGGGCTCTCATCCAGGCAGCATTGGAAGGCGCGGCCGGTCAGGGGCTTGACACTGAGATGCTGTTTTTCAACGAGCTGTCCCTCAAGAACTGCGAGGGCTGCCTCAAGTGCCAGGACGGCACGTCCGACGGGTGCGCGCTCATCGACAGGGTGCGCGGCGCCGACCTGGTGGTCATAGGAAGCCCGGTCTACACTGGTCAAGTCACCGCTCAGGTGAAGAACTTCCTGGACCGGCTGTATGCGGTCTCAAGCAGCAGCAAGCCCATCCAGGCTCCGGGCAAGCAGGGCATCACAGTGACGACACTCGGCTCGGGGAACAGGCGTGACGCAGAAGAGACCCGGAAGATGCTCAACGTGCTGTTCTGGTATATGCGTTGCTCGGATGTCGTGGATATCGTGGGCGCAGGCCTCTTCTGGCTCGGCGACATCAAACGGCACTTCTACGCCGGCGGCGACGCTTTCTATCTGAAGACGGTCTTGCAGGCCTTCCAGGACCAGGGTGGTCATACCACCTGGATCGACATATAAGATCAGGCAGGGCGAGTTCTCTTTCCGTGGCAAACCCGCCCTGCCGTCGTACACGCCCACCGGCCACAACTACCTGATCGAGAAGTCCAAACGGCGGATGATCGCTGAGGGTATCCGGCGGGCGTTCGAGATCATCTCACGAAGCGCCAGAAGACCAGTGCCGCCGCAATGAGCGCAGCAACGACGATCGTGATCGCCTTCAGCCGCCAGTGGCGTTGCGTCAGGATGCCCTGGCGCATGTTGTAGACAGCGCTCACCAGCCCGCCTATGACGACTATGCCGAGCAGGTCCCACGATGCCTGGTTCATCGCCCAGCTGCGGTACATCACGTCCGCAACCAGCAGGAACGACATCACGGTGAAACCGATGCTCTGGCCTTTGTGCTGGACCGATTCCGATCTTTCGTCACTGAACACCTTTTGATGACCGCTCAACTCTCTTCCTCCTTCAAGAAGAAGATTTCGTCCACCGGCCTGCCCAGCGCCCGCGCCAGGACAAGCGCGAGCCTGACAGACGGGCAGTAGCCGCCGCTTTCGATGGCTATTATCGTCTGCCGTGTGACGCCTGCCATTGCAGCCACCGCCGCCTGTGACAGGTCCTTTTCCGCTCGCACCACGCGCAGCCTGTTGCCCAGTTCCGGGGTCGCGTCGTTCACGTTGTTCACCCTGGCTATATGATGCACCATGAGGGCAAGCATGTCAAGTATCCTTTACATATAGTCAAGTATGCTTCACATCCGCGGTCGTCGACAGGCACCCGGGCAGTCTACGATGAAGGTATAATCAGACGAGGGGCTACCCTTATGACAGGTTGTCAGGGGTGAGTGTATAGGCATGCTCATGGCACGCTTTGGATATGGCGCATCTCTCCAGGAGACAAGCGCCACGGACTCGGTTGACTTCGCTGCGTCACTCGGGCTGGGCGCAGTCGAGCTGAGCCTCAACCTGCCGGTCTTCTTCCCAGAAGCTCACACCCCGGCGCTCAGGCGCTTCATCAGGCAGTACGCTGAGGATCATGGTGTGGCCCTCACGGTCCACGCGCCAGAAGACCTCAGCATGCTGAGCCCGCAG
>JAUYEF010000086.1 GCA_030691635.1 Bacillota bacterium | reverse complement strand
AGCCCCGCCCGTTGTCACAGGTTCGACACGCACATACAGGCCTGCATAATGGAGCCTGAAGGGGCTTGAGCAGCGTGTTTGATGGTGTTGCCTGGCAGGAAATCCCACTGCATCAAAAAGAAGGTATCGCTGGACGACGGGCAAAACAGGTTCCGACGTCATGCAGGGCAAACGTCCATGCCGCAATAGCACCACCCTTTCAAGGTGGTAAGATGGGTTCGATTCCCATTGGGGCCACCATAAACCGGTCGGTTGGCTCAGCGGTAGAGCATATGGTTCACATCCGTGGGGTCACTGGTTCGAATCCAGTACCGACCACCATAAGCATACTTGAGCAAGGTGGTATCCTGGAAACGGGTTACCACCTTGATTGCTTCTAGCAGGGTGGTAATGCACTGGCAGTTGCCTCCAAGTCGGTCGTAGCAGCAGGGCTTCTTTGCCTCCAGCGCTGAACTCGCCTGGTTTGATCTTGAACGGAGCTGCAGGAATCGGCGTTCCATTCACGTATTTGCCCGTTGTAACACGTGGCAACGTCCGGTGTTCAGATGGCTGGTATGAGGGCTGTTTCTTCACGAGGACATTCTGCTCATTCGAGTCCCATACTATATCTGCGCCGAGGCTCTTCGCCACGATACTGAGCGGAAGCATTATCCTTCCGCACTATCAGGATGTGATCGTGGCCGTTGATCGTTCTCCATGCGGGCATCAAGATATGGGCGGAAGAGCGCCAGGACAACGGCCTACTTCTCTGGGGCGAACAAACTGCTGGTGGGAAGCCTGCCAGTGAACTGGACAGCTCGGGCGCAGAGGGTGTTACGGCTGCTCCAGTGCGGCGGCCTGGACGAAGGCCCAAGGTTCCCCGACTAACTGCTCACCCCTTTGGCGCTGGGCTTGAGAGTTTAGAGTCCATACTCGAAGCGGTGGTGGCCCGCAAGCCATGCCGGCTGGCCGGGCCCGCAGCAGTCGCCTGGTTGCCGAGCTGCGGCGGCATCCCGGTCCCCTCCAGCCGGATAATCGCGGAACCCACAGGTTCTCGGGCGGACGTATTGCTGGCGCCGTGGACGATTGCCGCCGTTCCACTTTCGCCGGAAGAGGCTGCGGAACTGCTCTGTGCCTGTGCAGGCAAGCACATGCTTGCACCTGGAGTGGCGGTGGGCAAAGACCTGGCCTTCTGGGCACACGCATTGCGGTTTGCCGCGGCGCTCGTGGCCAAACAGCAGTACCTTCCAGGTATCCAGGCTGAAGATCGCAGATACTGCGCCCGTTGGGAGGCCGTATTCGCAGGAGCTGACGCCTCTCGTCTCGCAGACCTCGCCGGAGACATGCCTCTCGCAGCGCGGGCACTGTCCAGCCCGGAGGCGACTACTCCGCCATCAATACCTGCTGCTCGGGCGCTCAGGCAGGTCACTGAGGACCTGGTGGACTATCTGGTGCGATCTGCCGTGGCGGGCCAGGGGCATCGCCCACTGCGGGCTGGCAGGAGCCCGGCTCGGGCAGGCGCCGGCTCCCGTCCCTCCTTCGATAGCGTTCACGATCACTGGCTATACGCCCTTCAAGCCTCCGACGGCTGCATGCATGGCGACCTGGCAGAACTCGAGCGCCTTGCGGAGCAGATCCGCGAGTGGCGGCGGCCGGTGTTCCTGACGACGACCTCTCCGTTCCGGCTCTGCTTCCGCCTGGAAGAACCCGAGGCGCAGGAATCTGGGACCGGAGAGACATCGCGGCAAGCGGCCGGTTCGCCCGCCCATCAGGAGGACAAGTGGTACGTCCGGTACCTTCTTCAGGCCGTCGATGATCCGAGCCTCCTTGTACCAGTGCTGGACGCCTGGAGCATCCGCGGGCGGAAGGCCGCTGCGCTGGCGCAAAAGGGCTTTGACGCCCGGGAGTACCTCCTCTCCTCGTTGGGACAGTGCGCTGGTATCTGTGACCGGATTGCGGCCAGCCTGAGGAGCAACCACCCCGAGGGATACGCGCTTGACACTGCTGGCGCGCACGAGTTTCTCACGGAGAAGGCCGGGGTCCTGGAGCAGGCCGGGTTCGGAGTCATGCTACCCGCCTGGTGGACGCGAAAGGGAACGAAACTGCGGCTGACTGTTCGCGCTGGCGTGAAAGGCCCCGGGATGCACGGGGCCGGGATGCTGTCGCTCCACGACATCGTCGATGTTGACTGGGAAGTCGCGCTTGGTGAGCAGGCACTCTCGTTGGAAGAACTGGAGGCCCTCGCCAGGCTCAAGGCACCTCTGGTCAAGGTGCGCGGCCAGTGGGTTCAGGTGAGCGCAGAGGAGATCGAGGCGGCGCTCGCGTTCTGGAAGAAAGAGGCCCACAGCCGGGTCACCGCGCGGGAGGTCGTCCGCATGGCCCTGGGTGCCGCAGAGTCGATCAATGGGATCGCGTTCGATGGGGTCAGGGCGTCCGGCTGGATTGGCGAGATGCTCGAACAACTCGAGGGCAAGCGGGCCTTCGAAGAGCAGCCTGTGCCGGCGGGTTTTTCGGGGGTCCTTCGCCCCTACCAGGTGCGCGGCTACTCCTGGCTGTTCTACCTCAGACAGTGGGGTCTGGGCGCGTGCCTGGCCGATGACATGGGCCTGGGCAAGACGGTCCAGACCCTTGCTCTCATACAGCGAGACTGGGAGGAAAGCATCAGTGGCCGTGCCTGGCGGCCAGTGCTGCTGGTGTGCCCAACGTCGGTTGTGAACAACTGGCACAAGGAGGCCGCGCGGTTCGTCCCTGGCCTGCCCGTAATGGTTCATCATGGCGCCAACAGGAAAAGGGATCTGGCGTTCGCGAAGGCGGGGAGGAATCAGGCCATTGTGATCTCGAGCTACAGCATTCTGCAACGGGATCTCGAACAGTTGAGCAAAGTGGATTGGGCGGGAATCGTCCTGGATGAGGCGCAGAATATTAAGAATCCCGAAACCAAGCAGGCTAGGGCTGCGCGGATGCTGCGATCGGACTACCGCATCGCTCTAACAGGCACTCCGGTCGAGAATAGCGTTGGCGACATGTGGTCGATCATGGAGTTTTTGGATCCTGGCCTCTTGGGCACTCGGGAACAGTTCAAGCGAGAATTCTTCATTCCCATACAGGCAGGCGGCGACCTCGAGGCAGCGGAACGTCTCAGGCAGATCACGAGTCCGTTCGTATTACGGCGTCTCAAGACCGACAGGACTGTGATCGCCGACCTGCCTGAGAAGATGGAGGCAAAGGTCTTTTGCACGCTGACCAGAGAACAGGCCTCGTTGTACGCCGCGGTGCTGAAGGAAGCCGAGGATGGGCTGGAAGCGGTCGAGGGGATTCAGCGGAAGGGCGCGATCTTGGGTATCCTTTCTAAGCTCAAGCAGGTCTGTAATCACCCGGCGCAATTCCTCGGCGATAACTCCGCTATCCCGGGCCGGTCGGGGAAACTAGCGCGCCTCACGGAGATGCTGGAGGAGGTTCTGGCCGTCGGTGACAGGGCATTGATTTTCACCCAGTTCGCGGAGATGGGGGAGATCCTCAGGCGCTACCTGCAGGAGATGTTTGGGCGTGAAGTCCTCTTCCTGCACGGTGGCGTGTCCAGACAGCGGCGGGACCGCATGGTGGAGAGATTCCAGGCCGGTGGCGACGGCTCATCGATCTTTATCCTCTCACTCAAGGCCGGCGGGACCGGTCTCAACCTCACGCGGGCGAACCAAGTGTTTCATTTTGACCGTTGGTGGAACCCGGCCGTGGAGAACCAGGCCACCGACCGGGCGTTCCGCATCGGCCAGGCGCGAAACGTGCAGGTGTACAAGTTTATCTGCGCCGGCACACTGGAAGAAAAGATCGACGAAATGATCGAGCGAAAGCGAGCTCTCGCTGATGAGGTGATCGGCACGGGCGAAGGATGGCTTACCAGGCTTTCGAACCAGGAATTGAGAGAGATCTTTGCCCTGCGCAGAGAGGCGGTGAGGGAATAGCATGGCACGCTGGGACTACGATGACCATTACTACCCGCCTTCCCGGCCACGCCAGGCCAAGGGTGGCATCAAGGCGCGCACAAGGCGGGGTACATTTGGGGAAAGCTGGTGGGCCAGGCGGTGGATAGAAGTCCTGGAGGGCTTCGATACTGGCGCCCGCTTGGATCGCGGTAGGTCCTATGCTCGCAAAGGGCAGGTGCTGGAGATAGAAGTCGAGGAAGGTGTGGTGAGGGCGAAGGTGCAGGGTTCTCGCCTGCGGCCCTACGATGTGACCATCAAGATCAAGCCCCTGTCCGAAAGGCAATGGAGGAAAGTGGGCAGATCCCTGTCCGGCGAGGCCATGTTCGCGGCGAAACTCTTGTCAGGCGAAATGCCGGAGACTGTCGAAGACGCGTTCAAAGCCGCTGGAGTATCGCTGTTCCCTGAACGGAAACAGGACTTGCGCACCGGTTGCTCGTGCCCGGACTGGTCGAACCCCTGCAAGCATGTTGCTGCAGTCTACTACCTACTAGGCGAGGAATTCGACCGCGATCCGTTCCTGATCTTCAAGCTTCGAGGGATGACCCGCGAGGGATTGCTTCACCTGATCGACGGTGTGATTGCTCGACAGGCGAAGAAGAAGACGCAACGCGACGATCTGGGCTCGCGACCGGAGGTGGAACCGGAGCAGGAGACATCGCCACCAACCGCCGCCCTGGCTGCAGACGTCCTGCTCTTCTGGGGTGAGCGGGACAGCGACGACGACGGGCCGGTGCACGATGGTTTCGGTCAGGTCCGTATTCCAACGGTCGCTGCCTCCTGGGTCAGGCGGCTCGGGGCGTTCCCCTTCTGGCAGGGACACGAGGACTTGCTCGCGGTCATGGGGCAAGTATACTTGCGAGCCTCCCCCTTGGCGATGGACGTATTCCTTGGCGAGAGATGTACTATTCATGGCGCTGCTCGGCAGTCTACTTCGGAAACGGATGCAGGTGAGAATTGATGTGCTCAAGATATAGAACCAGGGTGCCCGCTCTTGATAGTGACATTGAGAGCGAAACCTCAATCCTTTCCGCGGTGCTCGCTGATCACCCTGACCTTCGGATTCTCTGGGATGCGCACACTCATCTCCCCGGTGAGATAGTGATAAACGGGGTCAATTCGATCCTGCACATCCTCGTCGAGGCCATAGCGGAGAGACAAGTCGTTTCCGGGGACCCGCCAGAGGCCCGGAAGGCATTTGAACGCATGAAGCACGCGGGGCTGAGCAGCCATGCAGCGCGCGGCATGATCGCCGGCCTCATTCTGTGGTACATATCCCAAGCTTTGGGGCAGGAAGCCTCGTTTGACGCGGAGAGCTACGCGCGGCAACTGAGGCTGCTGGGCACGGCACTACCGAAAAGGGTGGGGAGGAACGACCCATGCCCTTGCGGTAGCCAGAGGAAATTCAAGACCTGCTGTGAACCAGTCTTTGACCTGCTCAAAGCCAGGAAGGAGGCCGGCGTCATCGTCCTTGGCAACGGAAAGTACATCTTTGGCGGCCCTGGGATGGCCATGGCTGACCCTGGCCTGATCGAGATGGAGAACAGGTCGTGGATCGCCACGTTCCTTGAGACCAACGGCGCGCCTGAAGATGCCATTGCCTGTCTAAGGGAGAACTTGGCATACGCCGAGCGCAAGGAAGCGAATGCGCTGATCGTTAATGCCCTTCAAGACATCCAGGTCTTCTGCATGAACCACCGCAAGTATGCGAGTGCAGGTTTGGAGGTTACTGGACGGCTGATTGCCCTCACCACAGGCCAGGAGGACAACATGCTCTATCGCTGTGACAAAGCGGACCTCCTGGCAGCAAAAGGTTCCGTGCATGAGGCTGAGAGAGAGTATCAGGATATCTTTGCCTTCTGCCCGCACTACCCTTTCGCACGCTATCGGTATGCGCTGCTGCTGGACCAGTATGACCGTGCGGGAGAGGCTGAGGCGATCTTGAAGGCGTTGCTCGAAAGGCCAAGAGATCTTGACGCTGAGACACGCGAATCAGCACGGGGACTCCTCGACCACATTCGGACCCGCTAGACGGACTCCATCTCCAAGAAAAAAGAGCGCCTGTGGACAGGCTGGATCTGGTGGTGTGCGACGAAGTGGGCTACATACCGTTCAACCCGAAAGAGGCTCAGCTGCTGTTTCACTTCTTCGCGTGCAGGTACGAGCGCGGGAGCGTGGTGGTTCAAGTTACCTGGAATATGAGTCTGTGATACCCTGAGCGGTGACTATCTCATATACCGCTCCGCCAGAAGCCTCAGCCGGTCGGCCATATCAGTGGTGATCTGCCCCGCGCTGGTCCAGATCACGCGGTAGCACGGATAACGCCGGTCGGGCAACTTCCTGAGCAGTCCTCGTTCGATCTCCAGGCGCTCGGCCACAGTCTCTGTGCCGTCGGGCACCTGTTCGCCCTGTTTCTGGCGGCACCTTAACAGCAGATCGCCGTTGATCAC
>JAUYEF010000046.1 GCA_030691635.1 Bacillota bacterium | reverse complement strand
CAGGAACCGAGCGCCTGATGGGACGGTGTCCTAGATGGGTAAGTTTCGGAGAACGGAAAGCCCGTGAGCTTTAGGTCCATTGTCGCTGTTGTTGTGGCGAAGATCGCCATCCTGGCGCTGCGGCTGTCCGGCAGAGGCGGCTCGACCCTTCCCGGGCGCATCGCCAGGGGAATATCCCCGCACGTCCTCGAGGAACTCGGGCGCCGGCACAGCCGGGGAAACGTCGTCATCAGCGGCACCAACGGCAAGACGACCACCGCCAAGATGATATCCGTCATAGTCTCCAAAGCGGGCTTCAGGCCTGCCCACAACCGGACCGGCGCGAACCTCATCTACGGCATCATCTCGGAGTTTGCCAGGCAGGCAAGCCTTTACGGTGCTATGCCGGCAGACATCGGGCTCGCAGAGGTCGACGAAGCCACGATGCCCGCGGTATGCCGTGAGCTCCGGCCTGAGGTCGCGGTGGTCACGAACTTCTTCCGCGACCAGCTCGACAGGTACGGCGAACTCGAGACCACGGTATCCCTTGTCAGGAAAGGCATCCAGGCCATGCCTGAGGGCGCGGTGGCGGTGCTGAACGCCGATGACCCCTTCGCCGCCGGGCTAGCGGAAGGCACGCAACTGCGGACGATCTTCTTCGGCATCGACGACCCGTCGCTGGGCCACGAGGAGCGGGCACAGGTCGCCGACATCAAGCGCTGCCCTGTGTGCGGTTCGGAATACGAGTACGACGCTGTCTACTACGCCCATCTTGGCTCATACAGGTGCCCCTCATGTGGGCGGAGCAGGCCGGACCTGCACGTCAGGCTGGTCAGCTATGAGCCGAGGGGAGCGCGAGGAAGCCGCCTGGGCATCGTGGCTCCAGAAGGGCGGCTGGAGGTCTCGCTACGGATCCCCGGCATCTACAACGCGTACAACGCCCTGGCCGCCACGGCCTGCGGGCTGGTTCTTGGCGTGCCGCTCACCATCATAAACGAGGCGCTGGAGGAGTTCACGAGCTCCTTCGGCCGGATGGAGCTTATCGAGATCGGAGCGAAGAGCGCCTTCATCGCGCTGGTGAAAAACCCCACGGGCTTCAACGAGGTCATCCGTACGCTGCTTGAGGGCGAAGAGAGAAAGCGCCTGGTCATTGCGATCAACGATAGGTACGCGGATGGCCGGGACGTCTCGTGGCTCTGGGACGTGGACTTCGAGAGGCTCGCCGGTCGCCAGCAGTCCATCGACTTTGTGGTCGCGTCAGGCATAAGAGCGCAGGACATGGCCGTCAGGCTCAAGTACGCGGGGCTCGACCAGCGGCTCATACGGGTGACAGGAGACCTCGGGCGGGCAATCCGAGCAGGCCTTGACGCCACTCCGGAGGGCGAAGTGCTCTACGTGCTGCCCACGTACACCGCTATGCTGGAAATCCGGGATGTCTTCAGGGCGATGGGTTACGCTCGCCCCTTCTGGGAAGTCTGATGGCCGAGGCCGGAGGTCAACCGATGAAGATACTCATATGCCACCTGTACCCCGAGTTGATGAACCTGTACGGGGACAGGGGGAACATCATATCCTTCGTGCGCAGGGCCGAGTGGATGGGCGTCACCGCCGAGACCGATAAGGTCACACTCGGCGAGGAGCGCGACTTCTCGCGCTACGATATCCTGTTCGTTGGCGGTGGCCAGGACAGGGAGCAGCGGCTGATCTGCGTGGACTTCCAACAGGTGAAAGGAAAGGCGCTTGCCGCGGCCATCGAGTCGGGCGCAGTCACGCTTGCGGTGTGCGGTGGATACCAGCTCTTGGGCAAGTACTACAAGACGGGCGCCGGTGAGGTGCTGAACGGGATCGGCGTGCTGGATGCGTGGACTGTGGCCGGGACCAGGCGGCTGATAGGTAACGTGGTTATCGAGTCGGGCATCTGCGGCGAGATGCGGACGATAGTCGGGTTCGAGAACCACTCCGGGCAAACGTTCCTGGGCCCCGGAGCGGCCGCCCTGGGGAAGGTGAGGCACGGTTTCGGCAACAACGGGCAAGATGGTCTGGAAGGCTGCGTCTACAAGAACTGCGTTGGGACCTACCTTCACGGGTCGCTCTTGCCTAAGAATCCCTGGCTCACCGACCACCTGATAAAGAAGGCGCTCGAACGGAAGTACGGCGAGTTCGAGGTCCCGGCGCTTGACGATGCTCTTGAGGCGCGGGCTCACGAAGCCGCGATCCGCCGGGCACGCCAGCGCCCGGGCGTCTAGGGGACCGGCGATGGACGAGAGCACGAGGAGAGCCGTCATAGGCACCGCCGGGCATGTGGACCATGGCAAGACCACGCTTGTCAAGGCGCTCACCGGCGTGGACACGGACAGGCTGCCTGAGGAGAAGAGCCGGGGGATTTCCATCGAGCTCGGGTTCGCCGAGTTCAGGCTTCCCAGCGGCCGCAGCGCCGCTATCGTGGACGTGCCGGGCCATGAGAGGTTCATCAGGAACATGCTGGCCGGCGCGTCCGGCATCGACCTTGTCATGCTGGTCGTGGCAGCGGACGAAGGAGTCATGCCGCAGACGCGGGAGCACCTGGATATCGTCAGGCTCCTGGGGGTCAGAAAGGGCATCGTCGTCATCACGAAAGCGGACCTGGCCAGCCCTGACTGGCTCGACCTGGTGAGAGACGACGTGGCGTCGCTTGTCAAAGGGTCGTTCCTCGAGGACGCGCCCGTCCTCCAAGTCTCCGCCGTGAAAGGAGAGGGGCTGCAGGCCCTGAGGAAAGCCATCGACCTGCTGCTTGACGAGGTCCCTCTCCGGGACTCGGAGTCTTACCCCAGGCTTCCGGTGGACAGGGTCTTCACCATGCCGGGGTACGGCACCGTGGCGACGGGAACGCTGGTCTCCGGCGTGTTGAGGGTCGAGGACCGGCTTGAGATACTCCCTACGAGCAAGGCATGCAGGGTGCGCGGCCTGCAGGTGCACGGCAGGCCCGTCGAGACCGCAGGCGCAGGCCAGCGTGTCGCGGTGAATCTCGCCGGGATCGACCGGGAGGATGTGCTGCGCGGCGCCACGCTGACGACTCCCGGCTGGCTTGAGCCTTCGCGGCGCGTCGCGGCAAGGCTCCTGATGCTGCCGGGCGCGCCTTTTCCGCTCAAGAACCTTGCCCGTGTCCACTTTCACTACGGGACTGCCGAGACCATCGCCAGAGTCGTGCTTATCGAGACAGATGAAGTCCGACCGGGGGAGACCGCCCTTGCACGACTGTCGACGCAAGACCCTGTCGTCGTGTCAAGGGGTGACAGGTTCATCATCCGGTCATACTCGCCCGTCACCACCATCGGCGGTGGCACTGTGATAGCAGCGCCGAGCTCCCACCGGAGGAAGTCCCGGGAAGCTGTGGCGGACCTGCTCGCCCGCGAGAAAGGCGACCCGCAGTCTGACCTGCTTCTCGTGCTGTCCAGGGCGCCTTATGTGTTCGCGTCTTCTGCTCTCGCCAAGAGGCTGGGCCTGAGAGCCGAGGCGACGGCGTCGTCGCTGAAGGTGTCGGAAGCCGCCGGGCTCATCCGTAGGCTGGGGAGCGGGCACATATCGGCAGCCATCCTGGATATGCTCATCGAGCGCATCAGCGGTGCCGTGAAGAACCTGTTCGCCACCCGTCCG
This sequence comes from Bacillota bacterium, assembly GCA_030691635.1. Taxonomy (GTDB): domain Bacteria; phylum Bacillota; class Sulfobacillia; order JAUYEF01; family JAUYEF01; genus JAUYEF01. Next base: position 27,567 of record JAUYEF010000046.1, on the reverse strand, counting down.
CTGCGACTGTCCGCCGGCAAGGAGGAACTGAGGAACCTTGCATCACCCGAGTCAGACAGCAGGGTGTTCGGGCTCGTGCTATCGGAAGCTGAGGAGCGGGGGCTTCTGTCCGTGAGCGGCGAAAGGGTCTCGATGCCGGGGTATTCCGGTGTCATGCCGGAACGGCTGGCACAGGCACTCCAGGAAGCCTCGCGGCGCCTGGAGGGTTCCCGGTTCTCGCCGCCCGCCGCGGACGAAATCGGGGCAGGGCTTGGCCTCGGCGCAGACGAAACCGCAGACCTGGTTTTGCGCCTGGTGGAGTCCGGGCAGGCTGTGCGGCTTTCAGAGGCGCTGCTCATCAGCGCGCGAGCGCTTGAGGAAGCCCGTGCCCTGCTCATCGAGAGGCTGAATTCGGGGGCCGGCATAACAGTCAGCGAGTTCAGGGATATGCTCGGGACGACCAGGAAGTTCGCGCTTCCCCTGCTTGAGCACTTCGACCAGGCCAAAGTGACGAGGCGCGCGGGCGACGAGCGCGTGCTGTATAACCCGAGCCGCTGAGCGTCAAGGGAAATCCCACCTCGCAGGCACCCATATCTGCGCCCCTTGTGGGCCACATCGTAAATCCCATGTCTGAAAACCTTACATTCGGTTGACGCCGGGCATGCCCGGTGGCGTAGTATTAGTTGAGAGAGACTGTTTGTCAGGAAACCTTACGTGGAGGGCTTCGATTGCACTCCAAAGACCAACCTGTTTACCCCATGCGTGTCGCTTGCGGCCTCACCGGCCTCACCGAGAGGCAGATCCGGTACTACGACACGAAAGGGCTCGTGTCGCCCAAGAGGACCGCCGGGCAGCAACGGTTGTATTCACAGCGTGACATTGAGGCGCTCGCCACTGTCGCGCGGCTGGTGGCAAAGGGCCACACTCTGGACGAGGTCGCCGCCAAGTTACGGGAAGCTTCCGAGAAGCCGCAGGGCCGGGAAATGGGTGACGCGCGGTTCAGGACGCTCAGACACCAGTACGAGAATGTCTCTGGGTACTCGCCTCGGCCTGAGCTGGGTGCCTTCGGCAGGATACCACCGGAGTATGGCAAGGGGAGGGTCAAGTGATGGAAGCGTCTGGTGCCGGCGTCGAGAGCGTGCTCCGCCAGGCGAGAGACAAGGGCGTCCGATTTGTGATGCTCCAGTTCACCGACATACTCGGGATAGCGAAGAACGTGGCCATACCCGTGGAGCGCCTTGAGGATACTCTGGCGGGCAGGATCACGTTCGACGGGTCTGCGATAGAGGGGTTCGTCCGCATCGAGGAATCCGATGTGTGCCTGCGGCCCGACCCGGCCACGCTCGTGGTCTACCCCTGGACGGAGGGCGCCGAGACGACTGCCAGGCTGATCTGCGACGTCTACAATCTCGATGGCACCCCCTTTGAGGGTTGTCCCCGGTCCACGCTGAAGAACGTGATCGCCGAGGCGCGCCAGATGGGGTACACGATGATGGCGGGCCCGGAGCCCGAGTTCTTCCTCTTCCTGCTGGACCAGAGCGGCAGGCCGACGATTGACACGATAGACCAGGCCAGCTACTTCGACCTTGCCCCGGTAGACAGGGGCGAAGAGGCCCGGCGGGACATGGTGCTGGCGCTCCAGAAGATGGGGTTCGAGATCGAAGCGGCCCACCACGAGATATCTCCGGGCCAGCACGAGATAGATTTCCGGTATGCGGACGTGCTCACGACTGCGGACAACATAACCACCTTCCGGTTCGTGGTGAAAGCCATCGCCCTGAAACACAATTTCCACGCCACTTTCATGCCGAAACCCATCTACGGGATAAACGGGTCTGGTATGCACACGCACCAGTCGCTCTACACGGATGGAAAAAACGCTTTCTGGGACCCGCGTGAGCGGCTTGGGCTTTCCAGGACGTGCCTGCATTTCATAGGGGGACAGATGAAGCACGCCCGCGGGATGACCGCGGTGCTGAACCCGCTTGTGAACTCGTACAAGAGGCTTGTCCCCGGATACGAGGCGCCTGTGTACGTCACCTGGTCGCAGCGCAACCGCAGCCCGCTCATCAGGGTGCCGCCCGCGCGCGGCGAGAACACGCGCATAGAACTGCGGAGCCCTGACCCGTCGTGCAATCCCTACCTGGCGATGGCCGTGATGCTCAAGACCGGACTTGACGGGATCAAGAACAAGACCATGCCTCCTGAGCCGCTCAACCGGAACATGTACTCGCTGACGCTGAGGGAGAGGCAGGACCTGGAAATTGAGGCGCTGCCGCAGAGTCTTCTGGAGGCTATCGACGCATTGAAGGCCAACGTAGTCGTGCAGGAAGCGCTCGGCAACCACATTGTCGAACGCATGATTGAGGCCAAGGAAATCGAGCACGACCGCTACCGCACGCAGATAGACCGCTGGGAGATCGAGCAATACCTGACCATCTTCTGAGGGCGGACACCGGAGGGATAAAACGGCCCGAGCGCGAATACAGGTAGAACTTCTCCAGCCTTTACGTGGAGGTGGGTTCTATTGAAGGACTTCGCCAGGGCCGCGGTGGACAGGGCGGCCTCCTGCGGCGCATCCTACGCTGACTGCAGAGTCATCGAACGACTCAGCCAGGATATCGTCGCCAAGAACGGCGAACTAGAACGTATGGCGACCGGTCGTAACTACGGCTGGGGTGTTAGGGTGATCGTGGATGGCGGGTGGGGCTTCGCATCGACATTCCGCTTTGACCCGCCGAGTCTCGAATCGACCGTGAAAAAGGCGTGCGAAATCGCCAGAGCCACTGCCTCATTGAGAAAGCGCCCCGTCAGACTGGCTCCCGCTCCGGTGGTGCAGGCCGCTTGGACCGCGCCGATCGTCAAGGACCCGTTCCAGGTTGACGACGGTATCAAGGCATCAACGGCCATCGAAGCATCGAAGGCTATGATGCAGCCGAAGGTCAGGGCGGCCTCGGCGATGATGAACTTCCTCAAGGAGACCAAGACTCTCGCGACTTCGGAGGGATCGCTGGTCGAACAGGTCATCTACGAGAGCTCTGCGTCGATACAGGCGTTCGCCACGGATGGCAAGGAAGTACAGCGGCGTACATATCCAAACTCGATTTTCGGCGATGTGCGGACAGAGGGCTACGAGCACATCGAGAGGGTGGATATCGCAGGCGCGGCGCCTCGGATAGCCTCAGAGGCCGTCGAACTGCTGTCGGCTCCCCAGTGCCCCGCCGGCACCACGACCATAATCCTCGATCCAACGCAGCTCGCGCTGCAGCTTCACGAGTCGGGCGGCCACCCGATGGAACTCGACCGAGTGCTCAACCATGAGGCCGATTTCGCGGGTACCAGCTTCCTCGGGCTGGACAAGCTCGGCACGTTCAGGTACGGCTCCGACCAGGTGAACATCACCGCCGACGCGACCCTGCCAGGCGGGCGGGGCACTTTCGCCTACGATGACGATGGCGTCGCCGCGCAGCGCACAGAGCTCGTGAACCATGGGATCCTGGTCGGGTACATGTCCTCCAGGGAGACCGCCGGCGAGCTGGGATGGCTGAGTTCCGGGGCAAACCGGGGCGACGGTTGGGGCCGGATCCCGATCGTCAGGATGACGAACGTCAGCCTGGAGCCGGGCGAATGGACGCTGGAAGACCTCATCGCGGACACCGACGACGGGCTGTATCTTTATACGAACAAGAGCTGGAGCATAGACGACCGGCGGCTGAACTTCCAGTTCGGCACAGAGGTGGGCTACGTCATCAAGAACGGCAAGATCGTCGGCAAAGTCAAGAACCCGGTGTACACCGGGATCACATACCAGTTCTGGGGCGGCTGTGACGCAGTGTGCGACCGCCGTGACTGGCACGTCTATGGCTTCCCGTGCGGGAAAGCCACGCCCGGCCAGAACGGGCACGTCGGGCACGGCACATCGCATGCCAGGTTCAGGAACGTCGTCGTGGGGGTGAAGGCATGATGGGCAGGGTGCAGGTCAAGGAGATCCTGGACTACGCGCTCGACCAGAAAGCCGGGTGCGAGCTCGAATGCTCGCTCGTCCTGGAGAACTCGGCCCTCACACGGTTCGCGGGTGGACAGGTGCACCAGAACGTGGCGGAAGAGAGCGCCGCGCTGACGGTGCGGGCGGTGACGGGCAAGCGTTCAGCCACAGCCCTGGCCACAAGCTTCGATAAGGATTCCATCGCCCGCACGGCCCAGGCAGCCATCGAGAACGCCAGGCGCAGTCCTGAAGCAGCAAGCGTGGCGCCGCTGCCCGGCCCGCAGGTGTACGCCGCAGTCGATGCCTACGACCCAACCACGGGCGAATGCAGTCCCTCCGAGCGAGTTGCGAACGCCAGGGCGATGATCGACGCGGTGGAGGCTCGCGGGATAGACGCATACGGCTCCGTGGAGACGCAGGCGGTTGAGGCGGCGGTCGCCAACACGTCCGGCCTCTTCGCCTACGCGCCGCTCAGCTCGTGCTCGGCGGTCGTCGCGACGATAGGTCAAGGCGCGTACGGTTACGCCGAAGCGGCATCCCGGAAGATCGGTGACATCGATTTCGCCGCACTCGGGCGGGAGGCTGCCGAGCGCTGCGAAAGAGCCAGGGACGCGCAGCCCATACCGGCCGGACGGTATGACATCATCCTTCTTGAGTACGCGGTCGCCGACATCATGCAGTTCCTGTGCTCCGCCGGCTTCGGGGCAACCGCCTACCGAGAAGGCCGGAGTTTCATGACGGGCATGCTGGGCAAAAAGGTGCTTGGCGACAACATAACAATCTGGGACGACGGGCTCGACCCTGCTGGAATGCCCATTCCCTTCGATATGGAAGGCATGCCGAAACGGAGGCTCGACCTTGTCACGGGCGGCGTGGCAAGGGGCATCGCGTACGATGTGGCGGAAGGGTTCAGGGTAGGCGCACTGTCCACGGGCCACGCTTTCCCATCGGGCACGTTCCAGCCTGGCCCCGTGCCCATCAACGCGTTCCTCAAACCGGGCTCCGCAACGCTTGGGGATATGATCGCGTCGACGGAAACCGGGCTATTGGTTACCAGGTTCCACTATACGAGGGCCGTAGACCCCAAGCGGGTTGTCATAACCGGAATGACCCGGGACGGCACTTTCCTTGTGAAGAAAGGTAGAGTCGCTTGTGCGGTCCGAAACCTCCGGTTCACGGAGAGCTACGTCGAGGCCATGTCCAGGGTCGAGATGATCTCCGCAGATACCAGGGTGCTCGGCGGCCGCGCGGGCGCGTGCGTGGTCCCGGCGCTCAAGATCGGGCAGTTCAACTTCACAGGAGTGACCGAGTTCTAGTAAAAGGGGAGGACGGAAGAGATGCTGAAACTGATCAAAGGTGGGACGCTGATCGACTGCACGGGAAAGGACCCGGTGCACGACGCCGCGGTGCTGATCGACGGCGACAAGATCGTCAAAGTGGGCACGACCGCGACCGTCACCGTAACCACGCCGGATGTGGAGGTGTTCGACGCCACCGGCAAGACGATACTGCCGGGGCTGATCGACGCCCATGTCCACATCACCGGCAGCGGCGACCCGGACCGGCTCAAGTCCCTGAAAGAGCTCGTGCCGCACATGGCCATCAGGACTGCGCAACACGCGAAAACGACCCTGGAAGCCGGCATCACGGCGCTGCGCGACGCAGGTGGTGGCTTCCTTGTTGATGTGGCCGTCAAGCAGGCGATAAACGAAGGCCTCATCCCCGGGCCCCGGCTGCAGGTGGCATGCCACGGGCTGTCCATCACAGGCGGCCATGGCGACAGCAGGAACGGGTGGCCTCCCGAGATCGAGTTCAAGGGCAGGAGCGTCGTTGACAGCCCCGATGAGGCGCGGCGGGCTGCCAGAGAGCAGCTGCGCGACGGCGCCGACCATATCAAGTTGCACGCGACCGGCGGCGTCATGTCGGAGGGCGATGTGCCGACCGCTCGAGGCCTCACGCTCGAAGAGATGAGGGCGGCCATCGAGGAGGCCAATAACGTCGGGAAGAAATCCATGTCACACGCGCAGGGCTCCACGGGTATCAAGAACGCCATCCTAGCAGGCATCAATTCGATAGATCACGGGTTCTACCTGACCGACGAGATCATCGAGCTCATGATCAAGAAAGACGTGTTCCTCGTGCCCACGCTCGCCGCCGTCCACCACATCGTGGTCAAGGGCACCGAAGCGGGCATCCCGGAATACGGCGTCAGGAAGGCGCGCGAGGCCCAGGCGGCTCACCTCAAGAGCTTCAAGAAGGCGCTGGACGCAGGTGTCAAGATCGCGATGGGCACCGACGCCGCGACGCCCTACAACTACCACGGCAAGAACATGCTCGAACTGGAACTCATGGTGTCTGCGGGCATGACCCCGAAGCAGGCGCTGCTCGCGACCACTAAGATGGCTGCCGAGCTGATGGGCCTGCTCGATAAGATAGGCACGGTGGAAGAGGGCAAGCTCGCGGATATCGTGGTCGCATCCGGGAATCCTCTTGAGGACGTGACGGTGCTCCAGCCGCTCGAAAACATCAAGCTGGTGATGAAGGGCGGCGCAGTGGTGGTCAATCGAGGTGTGCCTTTTGTGATGGGAGCATAGAGTGCAGGTCACGGAGGGGTGGGCGCACCCCTCCGCGCCTGGCTTATGGGGGATGTTGGGTGTGAGAGTGCTCGTTGGATCGGCCAAGACTCCCAAGTCCGGCGTCACCGAGAGCGGCGACGCCATGGAGCTCGTACTGGACGACATGTGTGCGGTGGCGATGAGCGTCGCGCCTCTCGAGACCAGTTTCCCGGTCAGGAAGCTGACGGTCGAATTCCCTTTATAGGCATCTCTGTCTCTGACTGAGGTGAATCCGCTGGCGCGCTGCGCAGACCCAGGTTTCAGAGTGGTCATTGTTGGCGTCTGCACGTCGGGCAAGACTACATTGCGGGATGCTCTGAAGACGCTCGGCGTCGACGCATATGTCGTCTCTCAAGAGCACTCGTCCGTCCGCAGGATGTGGCGCTTGAGATCGCCTCAGTATGTGGTGTGTCTTGACTGCGACATCAAGGCGGCGCGAAGACGCCGCTCCGTTTACTGGGGAGAAGAGATGCTGGCGCGGCAGTGGCAAAGGCTCCGCGACGCACGGGAGAATTGCGACCTGTATATCGACACTTCGGGCCTCGAGACCCCAGAGACGGTCAGGAGAGTCGTGGCAGCTATGGCCAGCAGACAAGGAGGGACAGCATGCCGGTTGTGACGCTGGATGCCGTCAAGAAGGTGCCCGAGGTGGACGTGTATATCTCGCTCGGCAACGATTTCCTGGGCACGGCCGGATACACCGAACACGGCACCCGGCACGCGGCTCTGGTGTCGCACATAGCGCGCAACGTGCTGCTGCGGCTTGGCCACCCGGAGCGGAAGGTCGAACTCGCGGCGATCGCCGGCTATCTCCACGACATCGGGAACGCGGTGAGCCGCCATATGCACGGCCAGACCGGCGCGGTCATGGCGTGGGGGGTGCTCCGCGGCCTCGGAATGCCAGCGGACGAGATAGCGGTGGTCATCGGCGCGATAGGCAACCACGACCCCGAGGAGGTCGGAACGGCCGTGAGCGATGTGGCAGCGGCCCTGATCCTGGCGGACAAGTCGGATGTGCACCGGTCGCGCGTGAGAAACCCCGACGCCACGACTTTTGACCTCCATGACCGCGTGAACCACGCGGTCGAGCACTCGTTCGTCCGGGTGGACGACAAGAAAAAGACGATCACGCTCGAACTGACCATCAACACGAGCATGTCCCCTGTGATGGACTACTTCGAGATATTCCTCACACGTATGGTGATGTGCAGGCGGGCCGCCACGATGCTGGGCTGCAACTTCGAGCTCTCCATCAACGACGTTAGGCTGCTCTAGCCCTCGGCTGGGCACGGTTGACCCCGGCTTCACCGAGGCATCCGAGCTATCCCCAGCCGGCCTCTAAACGCTGTTCCGCCCTCATTTCAGCCAGTTCGGCGTGTCCTTCGTTTCGTTGACAAGCTTAGAGGCCCAAAGATATAATGAAGCAGTTTTGGAGCGTTTTCGTAGTGCGAGGGGGCGCCCTATGGCATTGACACAAACACAGATAGCAGTCATAGTCGCCGCTGCGGCGGCCATTGTGTTTTTCTTGATCTACCGGCGCCTTTCATGGCGCAACAAGCGACGGTCGCTGCTCTTGCTGCTCTGCGCGGTGACCCTAGGCGCTGGCTTCTACTTCACGAAAGTGAGCCCGATAACCAGCAAGATCAACCTCGGTCTCGACCTTCAGGGCGGGACTCATGTGGTGTTGGAGGCCGTGGATACCCCCGACGCTCCAGTCGACGATGTGGCCATGCAGAAGGCCGTCGACATAATCCGGGACCGCATAGACAGGCTTGGAGTGTCAGAACCGGTCATCCAGAGGGCGTCAGACCGCCGCATAGTCGTCGAGCTTCCCGGAGTGAAGAACGCCAGGGAGGCGCTTGAGGTGATCGGACGCACCGCCCTGCTGGAGTTCGTGGATGAGGAAGGCAATGTGTTCTTGAGCGGTCGCGACCTCGCGAAGGCAGATGTGGGAACCAAGCCGGGGACGACCGAGGCTGTGGTCGTGCTCGAGCTCAAGCCCGAAGGCGCTGCGAAGTTCGCTGAGGCCACGGCGAAGAACGTCGGCAAGCGGATCATTTTCATGCTGGACAAAGAGATCATATCCGCCCCATTGGTCAAAGAGCCCGTCCCAGGCGGAAAGGCGATCATAGAAGGCTATGAGAGCGTGGAGAGCGCTTACGCTCTTGCCATCATGCTCAGTTCTGGCGCTCTTCCAGTGAAGCTCGATGTGGTTGAGAACAGGACGGTGAGCGCGACACTGGGCCGCGACTCGATAGCCAAGAGCAAGACCGCAGGTATCATCGGCGCCCTCGCGGTGGTTGCGTTCATGGTGCTTTACTACCGGCTCCCGGGCGTTGTGGCCAGCTATGCGTTGGGTGTGTATGTGTTCATCCTGCTCGGGGCGCTGTGGGCGCTCAAGGCGACGCTCACGCTGCCAGGCATCGCCGGGATCATCCTGTCGATAGGCATGGCGGTGGACGCGAATGTGATCATCTTCGAGCGAGTGCGCGAAGAGACCGAGACCGGACGGACCCTCCGTTCTGCTATAGACGCGGGCTTCAGGAACGCCATGCGCACTGTGCTTGACTCGAACATCACCACTCTCATCGCCTCCGGCGTCCTGTTCTACCTGGGGACGGGGCCGATCAGGGGGTTCGCGGTCACATTGACCGTCGGTATACTGGCGAGCATGTTCACTGCACTCATATTCACAAGATGGCTCTTGAGGCTGTCGGTCGATTCAGGAATCCTGCCGGCCGACGCCTCGATATTCCGGAGATAGGTGGTGGCGGAAGTGCGAAAGCAGATCGACTTCATCGGCAAGCGCAATGTGTGGTTCACTATCTCCGCCATCGTGATCCTGATAGGCCTTGTATCGATGGCCTTGCCGGGTCGTGGCCTCAAACTCGGGATCGACTTCACGGGCGGGCTGCTCATCGATGTCAAGTTCGAGAAGGCCGCGACCACCGCCTCCGTGCACCAGGCGCTGGCCACAGTCGGGCTGGAGAACGCCCAGATCCAGATCGCGTCCGATGACAACACCGAGGTTATCATCAGGACTCGTTCACTCACACAGGACGAGTCCAAGGCGATGAACCAGGCCCTGGAAAAGGAGTCCGGCAAGTTCGACGTGCTCCGCGTCGAGGAAGTCAAAGGAGTCATCGGGAGCGAGCTGACGCGAAAGGGCTTATTTGCGCTGCTCATCGCGAATGTCGGTATCATAATCTACGTCACGCTGAGGTTCGAGTACAAGTTCGCATTGACCGGCATCGCTGCGCTTATCCATGACGTGCTTGTGGTGCTCGGGTTCTACTCCATACTGGGATATGAGGCCAACAGCTCGTTCGTGGCGGCCGTTCTGACCATCGTTGGCTACTCGATAAACGACACCATCGTCATCTTCGACCGGATACGTGAGAACCTCAAGACCCGCAGGCGGGAGCCTCTCGCAGATGTGATAAACCTGAGCATCAACCAGACCATGGCCAGGTCGATCAACACGAGCGTGACCACGCTGCTGGCGCTGCTCGCGGTGTTCTTCTTCGGGGGCAGGACCATTAAGGATTTCACTGTCGCGCTAATGATAGGTATCATTGCAGGCTCGTACTCATCCATTTTCGTGGCGAGCCCGCTGTGGTACCTGTGGAAGATGCGGGAGGAGGCGCAGGCCAGGCAGCAGGGTACGCAGGCCACTGCGCCAGCTGGTACGCGGCCCACTGCGCAGACCGCCGTGCAGCCACTGGCCGAGGTTGCGGCGGCGGGGACGGCTCGGACTGCTGGGACAATAGCGCCCCAGGCGCCGGTACCGGCCAAGTTCACCGCGGCTCCCCAGGGCGCGCCGCAGGCACAGGTGAGGACCGCAGGAAAGCCCAAGCCTGCCTACGGCAAGAAACGCGGGAAATCCAAAAAGAGGCGCTAGCGGGCAGGCATTCCGACCTGTTCTCATAGCCGCCGCTCTTGCCGATACTACACGCAAGGCGTCTAGCAGGAAGAATGCGATTCGCAAAGATGGTTCGAGAACCCACAACTCAGACACCGATCGTGAGGCTCTCTTTCTCACGCACTGGAAGACATCGCGCCGGAAGACACGCAGTGATCGTAGGCGCGCGGTGTTCTCCAGGCGAACGCGGAAGCGGTCCGGCGTAGAAATAGAGAACCCACACATCCCCCAGGCTCACCACAAGTAACTCGCGGCGGGCCTGTTCTTTTTTTGCCAGAGCAGGTAACCACGAGCGGGATTTCGGGGAACACTACGCCGAGAGGAGCGTGGGATGATGTTGCCATTTCCTAGCCTTGTCCGCCACGAAGGAAACGAGCCACTGTTCTCCGCGATGGAGATGTCCACGCTTTCGACACTCGGCGGGGTCCCGCTTCACCTGCATGTCGAAGGCCTTCGCGGGACGGGCAAGACGACGATCATGCGTGCGGTTTCGAGCGTCTTGCCTCGCCTGATACGCATCAAAGGGTGCGTCCACAATTGCCATTTGGCCGCTCCTCACTGTCCGGTGCACGTGAAGATGTCCAGGGAAGAACTGGACGCATGCGGGACGGAAGAGATACCGATGCCGTTCCTTGAGATATCGCATTCGGCCAAGATGGGCACAGTCGTCGGCAGCATCGACCTCGCGAAGATAACCGACCGGCAGCATCCCGAAGCCGCCCTCCTCGCCGGCACCATACCCCAGGCGAACAGGGGCATTGTGTTTGTCGACGAAATCAACCGTCTGGCCGAAGTCGCCCCCGAACTCGCGGACGTCCTGTTGAGCGTCATGGGCACCAAGCCTGGAAAGATCCAGATCGAGGAGACAGGGCTTCCGGTCGTGCAGATGCCCACCTGGGCGTCGGTCTGGGCCACGTCCAACCCGGACGAGGATCCCGGGCCACTTGAGGACGTGAGACGACAGCTCTCCGACCGCTTTGACTTCCTGATACACATGGCGAGACCGACGAGCGTCGCGCAGGTCGTTTCGATTCTCCGACGGTCTGGCCATGAGAAGGCGTATGCGGGCGACTTCGAAGCCAGGATGGCCGCTGCGTTCGCGCGGAGCCCAGTCGCGGGCCCGGCGATAGAGGAGATGATCGCGCGCCTCTACCTGGACTTTGGTCTCGAGAGCCTACGGGCAGTCGAGTCGCTCCTGCACGGCGCTCGAATGCGCGCGGGAATACTCGGCCGGGAGGAAGTCACAGTCTCAGACGTGTTGGAGGTCGCGCCCATGGCCCTCCGCCACAGGGTCGAGATGGGCGTGCTGAGCCAGATACTATCGTATATCCAGGGTCTTGGCGAGAAGCAGGCCGCGGGGCAGTCGCCCAGCGACCAGCCACCTCCCGGCAAGTCCATTCCGAAGCCGGTTCAGCCCACATCCTCGCGCGACGGGCGGCTGGTCCAGGACCCGCTTTCGCGTCTGTTCTGCAAGGTGAAGGATGCGCTGGCCGGGCATCCGGCTGCTGCCAGGCAGGGGACGGGCACGCACGCGCCGGGGTTCGATCCGTTCGGCCGGTCCACCGCATCGGCTCAGCAGGCGCCTGGGAGCCAGACTCACCGCACCCTGGCGCAGGGGCGGGGTGGGATCGCCGATCCGATGAGAGTGGCGTTGACCGCGCCTGAAACCGAGGCCGTCCCGGTGATCATGCTTGCGATGAACGACCTCGTGCGCTCGCCCGAGCAACTGGAGCACTGATGGCGCCTGACTCGCTTCCTGCCAGCGGAGCCGGACCCGGAGGGCCTCCCGTGATGCTCCCCAACCCGGCTGCCGGTACCGTATCCGGAGGGGCCACCGCGGCCCTACCCAACTGGCCTGACATCCACGAGCCGGCTGCCGAACTAGCCGGTATCGTCTGGGAGGAGAGTGCGGCCAGGATCGGTCAGTCTGCCGTGGCCAGCCCCTTTCTGCATACCTTCGATCCCACCGCCCCGGATTCCGTGGCGTTCGTGGTCGGGGCCGACGCCGGCTCGATCTTCTACCACCGCCGGACACCTGGGCAGATCATCCACCTGGATATATTCCACGAGGTCGGAGAAGTTGACCATACAAGGGTGGCGGCCTGGGCCAGGCAGGCGCTGGGCCTCACCCCCTACGGTGAGTCGCTTGCCGACCAGGTGGACGTGCAGACCGGCACGGGCGGAGGCAGAGTATCGGGGTCGCTCAGGTTTGGCAAGAAGATCTCGCTGCGCAGGGCGCATATGAACCATGTGCATCTTGCCGCGAAACTCGACAGGGGCCAATCGGATGCGTTGCTGTGGCTTGTCGCCGCCGCCGAGGCAGCGGTGATCGAGTCTGGACTGCAGATCAGGCAGGTCCAGCGGCTGGAGCGCCAGGTGGCGACACCAGGCGAAAACCAGGACCTCTCGCCATACAGCTCGCCCACGGACTCCATGCTGCGCGAGGACAGTGCCCACAGGCTGGACGAAGAGCAGATGATGCAGTCGGCCATGGAGATATCCGACGAACTCGGCGGCGTGGATGAGATGCGGCGCGCCCTGCAAGAGATAGCCGCACTGGAGGAGCTGAGGGCGACCGGCTCGATCAACAGGATGCCTCCTCCGCCAGGCTGGGACGACGTCGTGGAGAAACTGGTTTCCGAGCACCTGGCCAAGCGCGATGGGCGGCGGGTCGTCCTGACGGACAAGGGGTGGGAACTCCACGATTTCTTGATGCTGAAGAGCAAGGAGATCGAGATGCAGTTCCGGCGGCTCCTGAGGAAAGCGCCTGGCATCAAGCCTCCGCGTGATAGGGCCAGCTTCTCTGAGCCGCGCGCTTCGAGGCCGGGAAAGGCATGGGGGACGCGCCCCATGACGTTGCCGGCGGGCGAGTGGCTGCACGACATCGCGCTCCCGGAGACTATAGCGGCTGCGCTCGCGCGTTACCCCTATGAGCTCTCGGTCGTTCCCGAAGACCTCCGGACGTACAAGGACCGCTCAAAGCGCTCCGCGGACGTCTGCCTCCTGATCGATGCGAGCGCATCGATGGCAGGCAAACGAATACGGGCCGCCAAGTACCTGGCCCAGCACCTGCTGCTGGCAAGCCGCGAGAAGATCGCCGTGGCCGTCTTCCAGGAGGGCTCGGTCAAGATCGAAGTGCCTTTCACGCGCAAGTTGAGTCTGGTACAGGCCGGCCTGGCAAGGGTACAGCCGATGGGTCTCACCCCTCTCGCCGAGGGACTCATCCAGGCCGCTGAGTTCATCAAGGAGGCTCGAAGCAGGAAACCGCTTCTGCTCCTGATCACAGACGGCATACCGACCGTCCCCAAGTGGACCCTCAACCCCCTGGAGGACGCGCTCCAGGCTGCGTCCATGCTCGAGCGGGCGCGCATGAGGTTCGGCTGCATAGGACTGCAGCCCAACAAGACGTTCCTTCAAGCCCTGTCCAGGCGCGCTCACGGCACCCTCTATGTGGTGGATGAACTGGAGAAAAAGACCCTCGCGAGCATCGCCAACCGCGAGCGGCACCGGCCCTAGAACCAGGACTTTGCGCCGGAAGGAAATGGGATGCCCAGCCAGAAGTAGGAGGAGGTGGAAAACTCCCTATTCTGGTGTCGCAAGAGGTGGACTCGATGCTGCTCTTGAGTATTGGGCTGCTGCTGGCGCTGGTGACATCCATTTTCGCGATCCAAAACTCCGTCGTCGTGCCTGTGAAGTTCTTCACCTGGGCGTCAGAGGCGTCGCTGGTTGTGGTGATCCTGGCATCCGCTTTCCTCGGGGCTGCAATCGTAGGGTGCGTGGCCTTCTTCCGGCAGGTGCGCTGGAGCGTGCGCGAGTGGGAGATGAAGTCACGGCTCGGGAGGCTTGAGGCCGAGATCAAGAAGCTCCAGGAGAAGGAGGCAAAGGCCCAGAGCCAGGCTCAAATTCCTGCCCAGGGCCAGGCCAAGCCGCCGGGCGAGGTGCAGGGTCTGAAAGGCCCAGGGTACTAGCGGCTGTGCTTGCCCGGTACCGGTGGCGCCTGCCGTGTGAGCCGCAGGGCGCTTGTGCCACGGAGGACCTCGGCGTTGGACCACTTCTGGCGAAGGTCCTGCTTGCCCGCGGGATACGCTCGCGCCGGAGCGCAGAATCCTACCTTCACCCGTCACTCGAATCCCTGATGAGTCTCCAGGGACTGCAGGACGCAGCGTCTCGCGTGAATCTCGCCGCCCGTCGCAGTGAGACTGTCTTCATCCATGGCGACTACGATGTCGATGGCATCACATCGACCCTGATACTTCGCGAATCACTGCAGGCGCTGGGCATCACGCCACATTGCTACATCCCGGACCGGGAAGACGAAGGCTACGGGCTCGGCGCTGATGCGGTGCACCTGGCGCGGTCGAGAGGCACGAGCCTGCTGATCGCTGCCGACTGCGGCACGTCAGACAACGAAAGCGTCGAATGTGCGCGGTCGCTGGGTATGGATGTACTCATCCTGGACCACCACGTGCCTCATGCAGGCCTTCCCAACGCGACAGCCATCGTCAACCCGCACCTGAGCCCAGGGGATGCCTTCACGCACTACGCATCGGCCGGCGTGTGTTTCCGGCTTGCCCAGGAACTGCTGGGCGACAGGGCGGCACAGGTGGTGGACCTGGCCGCGCTGGGCACCATAGCTGACGTGATGCCGCTTCTCGGCGACAACCGTGCGATCGTCAGGGCCGGGCTTTCTGCTCTCGCGCGGGCTGAGAGGCCATCGGTACGAGCGCTCTTGCAGGTGGCACGCGTGTCAGGCGCATTGACCGCGCGCCAGGTGGCCTTCATCCTGGCTCCCCGCCTGAACGCCGCCGGGCGCATGGGAGACGCCGTCCGCGCGCTTGACCTGTTGCTGGAGAGAGACATGGCCCGCGCCGTGCACCTCGCCGGCGAACTGGACCTGGAGAACAGGCGGCGCCAGGAACTTTGCCAGACGATGCTCGAAGAGGCGCTCGCGCTGACCGGCGAAGCCGGCTTTCCCATAGCGGTGTTCGCGAGAGACCACTGGCCCAGGGGCCTTCTCGGCCTCGTGGCGGGCAAGCTCTGCGAAGCGCTGGAACGGCCGTGCTGCGCCGTTTCCGTCAAGGACGGCATAGTTCATGGATCGGCCAGGAGCACAAGCGAACTGGATATAGTGTCTGCGCTTGCCGAGTGCTCAGGCCACCTGTTGCGTTTCGGCGGGCACAGCAAGGCAGCGGGTTTCTCGCTCGAAGCCCGGCAGCTCGACGGCTTCCGGGACGCGCTCGCCCGTGTCACGCGCGACTACGTTCCGCGCAGGTCCGCCCTGGACATAGACGCCGTGGTCGAACCGGGTGACCTCCGGGCGGGCAGCATACGAGAGCTCGAATCCACAGAGCCTTGTGGCGAGCAGAACCCCCGGCCGAGATTCCTTGTCAAGGACCAGGCGGTCAGCGCGTGCAGGCGAGTGGGCGGGTCAGGCCAGCACCTGAAGCTGCGGCTCGCCGGCGGAGACCTTGAAGGCGTCTGGTTTGGAGCCGGCAACCACGCAGATATTCTTGCTGCGGGCTCCGGCACATACGACCTCGTGGTTGAGCCGCGCATAAGCGAATACCGCGGGAGAGGCACTGTGGAGCTGCACGTCCTGGATGCCAGGCCCACGCTGCGCGAGCGAATCGCGGCGAGCGAGCCGGTGCCGCTGCCCCGTACGACCGCCGAGCCGGTGTGGTTGCCGCATACGGACGCCGGGCACGTGATGGCTCACCTTCGCCGCGCCGGGCGCGCCGCTATCCTGCTTGACGGCCGGGCCGGTGGGCCGGCGACGCCCGAACCCGGAGATGACCTGATCATCGATTCACCGCCGCTCGACCCTGCGGGGCTTCGGGAGGCGCTATCTGGCGCGGCCTTCTCTCGCGTCATCTGCTGTTTCGATGAGCCCGCGGTGGATGCGTTTCTGGCGGACCTCGATATGCATGCGCCGGGCCGGGAAACCCTGCTGCGCTGTCACCAGACACTCCTCGAGTTGGGGCCAGGCAAGAGGAAACTTGCGGATTACGTCACCGGGCTCGAGCAGCGGCGAGTGGCCAGAGCAGGTACGGCGGGCACTCTTGCCGAACGGTCGTTATCCGTGTTGTCGGAAATCGGTCTCGCGCGCCTCACAGGTGATGAGGTGTCGGTGGTGCGCATCGCCGGAAGGGCCGACCTCGCAACGAGCGCGACCTTTAGGGAGTCTCAGGCCTGGAGGACGAATCTGGAACGTTTCTACAATCTCATCGGACGGTCGCCCCAGGTCCTGGCCGAATGGCTTGGAGTGCCCGGAGGCGGCCGCGCAGGATAAGTGGAGGAGAGCCAATTGGACCTCAAAGGCATGATAAGAATCATCCCTGACTTCCCGAAGCCGGGCATCAGCTTCAAAGACATAACGCCCGTCCTGAAAGACCCATGCGCGTTCAAGCAGGCCATAGACATGCTCGCCTCCAGGCTTGCCGGCCTGGACTTCGACCTGATTGTCAGCCCCGAAGCGCGAGGCTTCACTTTCGGCGCCGCGCTGGCCTACAGCATGGGGAAAGGGTTCGTGCCTGTGAGGAAGGCGGGGAAGCTGCCTTTCGAGTGCGTGCGGGGCACGTACAAGCTGGAGTACGGCGTGAACACTCTTGAGATGCATAAGGATGCCATCCGCCCCGGCCAGAAGGTGGTCGCGCTCGACGACGTGCTCGCCACCGGTGGAACGATATCCGCAGTCGCCAACCTCGTCGAACAGGTGGGCGGCAAGGTGGAGGCGGTGGCGTTCCTGATAGAGCTTGCGTACATCCCCGGAAGGCAGAACCTGAAGAGGTACAACGTGGTGTCAGCGATAAGTCTCGACAGCTAGGTTATTCCCGTTCGCGAGGCGCAACAGGCAGAGGCGGGGCGCAGGTTGGACGTAGACGACATCATGGCAAAGGTCAAAGCGCATAACCCCACGGCCGACACTGAGTTGATCCGGCGAGCCTATGAGTTCGCCGAAAAAGCTCATGAGGGTCAGCAGAGGGCCTCGGGAGAGGCCTACCTGCAGCACCCGCTCTCAGTGGCGGAGATACTCGCCGACATCGGCATCGACGAGGTCGGTATCGCCGCGGCGTTGCTTCACGATGTGGTTGAGGACACCGGCGTCCCCCTGGCCGATATCGAGCAGCGTTTCGGGAAGGTGGCTGCGACCATCGTCGACGGGGTGACGAAACTCGGCAAGCTCGAGTTCCGCACCGACGAAGAGGCGCAGGTCGGAAACCTGCGCAAGATGTTCTTCGCGATGGCCGAGGACCTGAGAGTCATCATCATCCGGCTCGCCGACAGGCTCCACAACATGCGGACTCTCGGGCATCTTCCTGTGGACAAGCAGAAACGCATCGCGGATGAGACGCTTGAGATCTACGCACCACTGGCCCACAGGCTCGGGATCTGGCGGTTCAAGTGGGAACTCGAAGACCTCGCATTCCGGTTCAAATACCCGGAGGAATACGCCAAGCTCAAGGACAGCATCCAGAAGCAGCGCAAAGAACGCGAGGAGTACATAGATCAGGTTATCAGGGACCTGGAGGAGCGTCTCCAGTCCGCCGGCATTAAGGCGGACATCCAGGGCCGCGCCAAACATTTCTACAGCATCTGGCAGAAGATGCAGGAAGAACAAAAGCAGATCTTCGAGATCTTCGACCTGCTTGCGGTGCGGGTGATCGTGGATAGCGTGCGTGACTGCTACGCGGTGCTCGGGCTCGTCCACACCATGTGGAAGCCCCTGCCGGGGCGTTTCAAGGACTATCTCGCCATGCCGAAGGCGAACATGTACCAGTCGCTGCACACCACGGTCATGGGCCCTGGGGGAGAGCCGTTCGAGATCCAGATACGGACGTGGGAGATGCACCGGACTGCGGAGTATGGGATCGCGGCCCACTGGCGGTACAAGGAAGGCAAGAGGTCCGACAACGACTTCGACCAGAAGCTATCGTGGCTCAGGCAGGTGCTTGAATGGGAGCATGAGGGCGACCCGCGCGAGTTCATGGAGTCTCTCAAGATTGACCTGTTCACCGACGAGGTCTTCGTGTTCACTCCCAAGGGCAACGTGCTCGACCTTCCCGCCGGCGCCACGCCCATAGACTTCGCGTATGAGATCCATACAGATGTTGGGCACAGGTGTGTCGGAGCCAAGGTCAACGGCAGGATAGTGCCTCTGGACTACACGCTCAAGAACGGCGACATAGTGGAGATCCTGACCAGCAAGAGCTCGGCCGGCCCAAGCCGCGACTGGATTTCCGTGGCGAAGACGCCCGGCGCCAAGAACAGGATCCGGCAGTACTTCAAGAGGCAGCGCAGGGATGAGAACATCGCTCGCGGCAAGGAAGCGCTGGAGAAAGAGATCAGGCGGATCGGCCTTGAGGCCAAAGACGTTCTCGACCCGTCTGTGCTGGCCGAAGTCATTCGAAAGATCAACATCGCCACCGAGGACGACCTGTTCGCGATCATCGGGTATGGAGGTTTCAGCGCCCAGCAGATCGCCTCCAGGCTCAAGGACGAAGCCACCAGGCAGAAGAGACTGGTCACGGTGCCTGACCTGCCGCCGGAAGAGCGCAAGCCTGCGTTCGGGAAACCTACGGAGGGGGTCCGTGTCCGCGGCGTGGACAACGTGCTCCTGAGGCTCGCGAAGTGCTGCAACCCCGTGCCCGGGGACGCCATCATGGGGTATATAACGCGTGGCCGCGGGGTCACCGTCCACAGGGCGGACTGCCCGAACGCGGTATTCTACGCACGTGAGCCCGGCCGGCTGCTTGAGGTGTCCTGGGACAGAGAAGTGGCCGCAGCCTACCCGGTGGAACTCCTGATACACTGCCTGGACCGCCCCGGCCTGTTGTCGGATGTGGTTTCGATCCTGGCGGAAACGCACGTCAACATCCTTCACGCGCGCGCGAATGTCGCCAAAGACGGTAACGCCACGATCACGCTGTCCATCGAGATACGTGACCTGGGCCAGCTCGAGGACATCGTCCGCAGGGTGAAGCGTGTCAGAGACGTGGTTAACGTGGTCCGCACGAGCCGGGAGGTGCACGCATGAGAGCGGTGGTTCAACGCTGCACGTCGGGGACGGTCACGGTTGGTGGCAAGATCGCCGGCCAGGTGGGGAAGGGCTACGTGGTCCTCGCGAGTGTCGGGCGAGGCGATACGGACGAAGACGCCGCCTACGTGGCGGCTAAGGTCACAAACCTGCGGGTCTTCGAGGATGAGAACGGCAAGATGAACAAGAGCATCCTGGACGCTGGAGGCTCGGTGCTGGCCGTCTCGCAGTTCACGCTGCATGGAGACACTCGCGGCCAGCGAAGGCCCGCTTTCGTGGACGCGGCCCCGCCGGACGAAGGCCTGAGGCTTTTCAACGTGTTTGTGGAGGCGGTACGGAAGATGGGGGTCGTGGTGGAGACCGGTGTGTTCGGTGCCCACATGATGATCCACATCGATAATGACGGCCCGGTGACCATCCTGATCGATTCCAAGAAGACCTTCTAGCAACGGAGTCCTGGAAAGGGAGCAAACGACCGTGATCGTGGAGCGCCTGGTTGTCGGCCCTCTGCAGACGAACTGCTACATAGCTGCCTGTGAGAAGACACTTGATGCGGCGGTGATAGACCCGGGATTCGACGGGCAGGGAATCGTCGCTCAAGCACACAAGATGGGCGTCAGGATTGTCGCAATACTGGACACCCACGCACACGGAGACCACGTGATGGACAACGACCTGGTGCGGGATGAGACCGGCGCCAAGGTCATGGTGCACGAAGATGACGCGCCGGCGCTGGCCGGCGCAGGTGAACACCTGTCGGCGTTGCTGGAGCGTGCGGTTGCGCTGAAGCCCGCGGACCGCCTCCTGAAGGACGGTTCCATCGTGGACGTCGGCGAACTCCGGTTGGAGACCCTGCATACACCCGGCCACAGCCCCGGCAGCTGCTGTTTCCTCTGTGAGGATGTGCTGTTCAGCGGGGATACCCTGTTTGCCGGTAGCGCAGGCCGCACCGATTTCCCCGGTGGTTCCCGCGCGTCTCTCATCGCATCGATCGCCCAGAAGCTCATGCCGCTTGCGGACGATACGCGCGTGCTGCCGGGACACGGGCCGGAGACGGCCATTGGCGTTGAGAGAGCCTCGAACCCGTTCACACGCGGGAGGCTCGTTTGATCTGCGAGCGCCGCGGCGGCGCTGGTTGGAAGCCGCCGAACCCCATGTTTGACATCACACAGGCGGTTTCTTAAGATTGTGTAGTGACGATGACGCTGGAAGGGAGGGGAAAGGCAATGCTCTTGACGAGCGCGCCAAGGGGTACGTTTGACGTCCTGCCCAAGGAGGTAGGATGGTGGCACCATCTCAGGGGTGTGGCGGACCGCACGTGCGCCCAGTATGGGTACGAGGAGATAATCACGCCCGCATTCGAGCACACGGAGCTGTTCGTGAGGACCACAGGCGAGACGAGCGACATAGTGATGCGGGAGATGTACACGTTCCAGGACAGGTCGGAGCGGAGCCTGACTCTCAGGCCAGAGGGCACGCCCGGCGCAGGCCGGGCTTACCTGGAACACAAGCTGTTCCTCGAGAAGAGCCCGACCAGGCTCTACTATTTCGGGCCCATGTTCAGGTACGAGCGGCCCCAGGCAGGCCGCCAGCGGCAGTTCAACCAGTTCGGTGTCGAGGTGTTCGGAGCCGAGTCGTACCTTGCCGACGCCGAGGTCATCGCTCTCGGAATCGACTTCCTGTCGAGCCTAGGGTTGAAGTCACTTGAGGTGCAGCTCAACAGCATCGGGTGCGACGAGTGCAGGCCTCGTTACAGGGGCGAGCTCGTCTCGTATTTCCAGACACGGGCAGAAGGCCTGTGTGAGGACTGCCGGCGCCGGCTCGAGAGGAACCCGCTCCGCATATTGGACTGCAAGAACGAACAGTGCAGGGCGGTCTCCAAAGGCGCGCCTGTCACGCTCGACTACCTGTGTCCCGCATGCTCGACGCATTTTGAGGCGCTCAGCAGGGTCCTCCGGGCTGAGGGGATATCGTTCGAGATCAACACATCGCTCGTCCGGGGACTGGACTACTACACCAGGACTGTCTTCGAGTTCATCTACGGAGGGCTCGGCTCGCAAAACGCCATCCTGGCGGGGGGCCGGTACGACGGCCTGATAAGCTCGCTGGGTGGGGACGCGGCTCCGGCAGTCGGGTGGGCGCTGGGCATCGAGCGGCTCGTGATGACCCTTGAGAAGGAGGGCGTCACGCTGCCCGAGAGTCGCGCTCCGTCCGTTTATGTGATCGCGGCGAGCGACACAGCCGCGGAGGGGTTCGCGGTCGCCCGGCAGTTGAGGCGTGAGGGGTGCCGCGCGGAGATGGACCTGCTTGGCCGAGGCTTCAAGGCGCAGATGAAACAGGCGGATAAAGCGGGCGCACGGTGGGCCGTGTTTGTGGGCGGCGACGAGATCGCGAAGCACAGGGCGACTGTCCGGGACATGAAGAGCCGGGTGCAGCAGGAAGTGGAGTTTGACCGGGTGGCGGAGTTCATCAAGTCAAACGATGCGGGCAGGAGTGGGATAGATGGGTAAGTGGCGGACTCACATGTGCGGCGAGATAGGGCCGGCCATCGCGGAGAAGCTTGTGAAGGTCGCGGGCTGGGTGTGGCGGCGAAGGGACCATGGAGGTCTCATCTTCATAGACCTTCGGGATAGGACGGGAGTCGTCCAGCTCGTGTTCAGCCCCGAGAGGTCCGCCGACGCCTACCGGATCGCCGACTCCGCGAGGGCGGAGTATGTGGTGTCGTGCCAGGGCGTTGTGAAACTGAGGCCTGAGGGAAGGAAGAACCCCAACATCCCCACGGGCGACATCGAGATAGAGCCGGCTTCGATCGAGTTGTTGAACCCGTCCAAGACACCTCCGCTTTGCATCGAGGACGACAGCGGTGTGGACGAAACCGTGCGGCTGCGCTACAGGTACATCGACCTCAGAAGGCCCACCATGCACCAGAAGATCGCTCTGCGCCACCGCATCACGATGGCGACCCGCGCGTTTTTGGACCGCGAGGGATTCCTCGAGATCGAGACACCGATGCTCACGCGCAGCACCCCTGAGGGCGCTCGCGATTACCTTGTGCCTAGCCGCGTGAACCCGGGTGAGTTCTATGCTCTGCCCCAGTCACCACAGCTCTTCAAACAGCTGCTCATGGTCGCGGGCATGGACAGGTATTTCCAGATTGTCAGGTGCTTCAGGGACGAAGACCTGCGCGCCGACCGCCAGCCGGAGTTCACCCAGATAGATATCGAGATGTCGTTCATCACTCGCGAAGACATCATCGACCTGACTGAGAGACTCGTCTGCCATGTTTACGAGCAGGCGTTGGGAGTGGATTTGCCCCGGCCTTTCCGCCGGATCGAGTATGACGACGCCATCGCGCGCTATGGTTCGGACAAGCCTGACCTGCGGTTCGGCATGGAGATAACAGACCTCGCGGGCTGCCTGAAGAGAAGCTCGTTCAAGGTCTTCTACGACGCGATAGCGCAGGGCGGCACGGTCCGCGGCATACGCGTGCCGGGCCAGGGGAATCTCAGCAGGCGTGAGATAGACGACTTGGCGGCCTTCGCGAAAAGCGCGGGCGCCAGGGGGCTTCTCTGGGTGTCGGTCGCCGGCGCGAACACCCGCTCGTCCTTTTCGAAGTTCGTCACGCAGGCGGAGATGGACGCCCTGGGCCATGCAATGGGGGCGTCCGACGGTGACCTGCTTCTCTTGGCTGTGGGCCCTGGGGTGGAGATCTCGAAGGCACTGGGCGCGCTGCGGTTCCACCTTTCCGGCAAGCTGGGCCTCGCGGCCACCGGGAACGTGGCCACGTGCTGGGTGACCGACTTCCCGCTATTCGAGCTCGATTCAGCGGGTAGCCTGACTTCGTCTCACCACCCGTTCACCTCCCCGGCCGAGAGCGATCTCGGTAGGCTTGAGGCAGAGCCACTGCAGGTGAAGTCGAACGCCTACGATCTTGTGATCAACGGGAACGAAGTCGCCGGCGGCAGCATCAGGATTTCGAAAAGAGACATCCAGGAGCGAATCTTCCGCACGCTCGGCATGAGCGATGAAGAAGCAAGAGCGAAGTTCGGGTTCTTGCTCGAGGCCTTTGAATACGGCGCGCCGCCACACGGCGGCATCGCCTTCGGGTTGGACCGCTTCGTGATGGTGCTGGCGGGGGAGGAGAATATCCGGGACGTTATCGCGTTTCCAAAGACGACGAGCGCCTCTGATCTGATGACCGGGGCGCCTTCACCAGTGCCCGACGACAAATTGCGAGAGGTCCATATCCAGCTCGTTCGAAAGCCGGATAAAGCCTAGGCCGGCTGCTCCGGCTTTTTGGCTCTGGCCTTGGAGATCAGGTCGTGTGCGACGTTCGACCCGCGTGAGACTATGATCCCGGTGAGAACGTGGTCCACGACCGGGTACTTGATCGACACGCCGATGAGGCCCATTATGCCCACACGTGCGGCAAGGCAGACCACAACGGACACGACGAACGCCAGGAGCCTTGAAGACGGGCCGTTGATCCGCGGCGACAGCGACTTGAACGCCTCAGTGACGGCCTCCACGAATATCGAGAGCGCCAGCAAGTACCAGAGACCTTCGTACGGCATAAGCACACCTCCGCTGAGAGTATATTTGCCGCGCGCCGGCATCATGCAGCTCCGTTCGCGCAATTGCGTGCAAGCGGCGCTGCTTGAAGCCCTGCAAACTTGAATGGGAACGGGTAGTGTGCTAATATAGGGCTGCGATCTTCGAAAGAGGTCGAGCCCTACTGTGTGCGTGTTAGCCGGTATGTTTTGAGCCAACACACGTTTCTAGGGAGTCTGGTCTCCGTCTATGGCACGCAAGCCTCCTGGAGGGGACGCGTTAAGTAGGCGGGAGGACACCCACCTGCGAGAGCAGGTTCAAAACTAAGGCACGCACGGCATGGTAGGGTCTTTTTTTTGCCCAAAACTTACTGAAAAGTGAGGTTTGAAGCCACATGCGAGCCAAATGCTGGACAGATAGAAGTCCTCACCAGGGCCAAACTAAAACAAGAGACGGAGAAACTTAGGAGGATGGGCATGGCAGAAAAGCACGTTGTTCTCACGGACGAAAACTTCGACTCAAAGATCAGCGAGCTGAAAGGCGATGTGCTCGTGGATTTCTGGGCGCCCTGGTGCGGGCGGTGCAGGATGCTGTCTCCAGTCATAGATGAGGTGGCCGCGGACTACGATGGCAGGCTCACGGTGGCCAAAGTCAACACCGACGAGAACCAGGAGGTCTCGGCGAAATACAGGATAATGTCGATTCCCACGCTAATTCTGTTCAAAGGTGGAAAGCCGGCGGAACGGTTGGTTGGGTACATGTCCAAGAAGGACCTGAAGCGCAGGATTGATAGCCTGATCCAGTAACCGGCTGAGACCGGCTGCGGCTCGTCGCGCGTTCGCGGCGGATAGCGGCCTGGTGCCGGCAGGACGGAAGAAACCATTGGCCGGAGGGGTGGAATCCACCGCTCTGGCGTTTTTGTGTGAGACAAAGTGGTTGAAAGTTGCCGGGCCCGTGAGCGTGCACGATGGGCGGCCGGGCCGGCGTGAGAGGTGGGGGTCCGGATGAGCCTTTTCGATCACCAGCGACACGTAGAGACCCGCAAGAGCGCTCCGCTCGCCGATCGAATGCGTCCGAAGGACCTGGACGCATTCGTGGGACAGGAGGACATCGTGGGTGCCGGCAAGGTGCTCCGGCGTGCGATCGAGACCGACAGGGTGCCTTCGATGATCTTCTGGGGCCCGCCGGGCTCGGGCAAGACCACGCTGGCCCGCATCATCGCCAGACGCACACACGCACATTTCGAACAGGTCAGCGCGGTGACGTCCGGCGTCGCAGACCTGAGGCGTATAGTCTCGGAGGCTAAGGACAGGCTCGGCATGTACCGGCGTAAGACCATACTGTTCATAGACGAAATCCACCGGTTCAACAAGGCACAGCAGGACGCGCTGCTGCCGCATGTGGAAGATGGGACGCTGACACTGATCGGCGCCACCACGGAAAACCCATACTTCGGCGTAAACCCTGCTCTCGTGTCCCGCACCCGCATATACAAGCTCCGGCCTCTCACAGATGACGAAATCCGGACTCTCGTGAGACGGGCGCTCGAAGACAGGGAGTCCGGTCTCGGCGACCAGGACCTCGAACTGGAAGAAGACGCGCTGGCGCACATCGTCATGGTCTCCGCCGGTGACTCACGTGTCGCCCTGAACGCGCTCGAACTGGCCGCCGATCTCGCGCTTCCCGGCGAATCGGGAAGGCGCACGATAACCGTCAAAGACTCCATCGACGCGATCCAGCAACGTCCGGTGACCTACGACAAGGACGGCGACCAGCACTACGACACTGTTTCCGCCTTCATAAAGAGCATGCGCGGCACGGATCCAGACGCCGCGCTCTACTGGATGGCGAAGATGATCTATGCGGGCGAAGACCCGCGTTTCATCGCCAGGCGCATCGTGATCTGCGCCGCAGAGGACGTCGGCTGCGCCGATCCCATGGCGCTCTGCGTCGCCATGGCTGCGGCACAGGCCGCCGAGTACGTAGGACTTCCCGAGGCGCGGATCCCCCTCGCCGAGGCTGCCATCTACGTGGCCTGCGCGCCGAAAAGCAACTCGGCGCTGGGCATCGACTCGGCGCTCAAAGACATAGAAGAGGGCCCGCCAGGGCAGGTGCCTCTGCACCTCCGTGACACGAATTACCGGGGCGCCGCGCGGTTCGGCCACGGCCTGGGGTACAAGTACCCTCACGAGTTCGAGGGGCACTACATCGAGCAGGCTTACCTTCCGGAGTCACTGCAGGGGCGCCGCTACTATTCTCCAAGCGCTGAGGGAAGAGAGACGGACATCAGGAAGCGTTTAGAACAATTGGGAAAAGTGTTTGACAGTGCTCGTGGAGAGTAGTAGGATGTGCTTGGGTAGAATACTTAGCAAGTTACTCAGGATTAGGAGGGTCCCGTACGCGATTATCCACGCGCGGTAAGTACGGACTGCGGGCGATGTACGAACTGGCCCGTCGCCAGTCGGACGGGCCGGTCGCATTGAAGGAAATCGCCCAGAGCCAGGGGCTTTCGCTCAACTACCTGGAGCAGCTGTTCAGGCCGCTCAAGCGCGCCGGGCTCGTCGTGAGCACGAGGGGCGTTCATGGGGGCTACATCCTGGGCCGCGAGCCGGCCTCGATCACCGTCGGCGATGTGGTGCGGGTCCTCGATGGGCCGCTGGCCCCGAGCGATTGCGTGCTGCCGGGTCTCAGTGGCGCGGAGCGCTGCGGGATGTCTTCGAGCTGTGTGGCGCATGGCGTTTGGGAGAAGGTCCGGGACGCCATCGAAGCCGTGCTCGATGGGATCTCGCTCCAAAGCCTGCTTGCGGACGGAGAGACCGTGCCGGCGGACGGGGAGGCCGTCCAGACGGCGAAGGAGTGGAAATGTTGAAGCGAATCTATCTTGACCACGCCGCAACCACCCCGGTCCGGCAAGAAGTGGTCACTGCGATGACAGAGTACATGCTTGAAAAGTACGGGAACGCGTCAAGCGTCCACTCGTTCGGCCGGGAAGCCCGTCGCGGGGTGGACGAGGGGCGCGAGAGCCTGGCCAGGCTGATCGGAGCATCGCCCGCAGAGATCATCTTCACCAGCGGCGGCACCGAGGCGGACAACCTGGCCGTCAAGGGTGTCGCCGAGGCCTACGCGAAAAAGGGCAACCACATCATCACCTCCCAGATAGAGCACCACGCGCTACTGCACACCTGTGAGTACCTGGAGAAGCATGGCGCCCGGGTCACCTACTTGCCTGTGGATGAGCACGGCTTTGTCGACCCAGACGATATGCGTCGAGCTATCGCGCCGGATACCATCCTGGTGTCCATCATGATGGCGAACAACGAAATCGGCACCATCCAGGACGTCGCCGAGATAGGACGGATCTGCCGTGAGAGCGGCGTGCTGTTCCATAGTGATGCCGTGCAGGCCTTAGGCCAGCTGCCCATCGACGTCCGGAAACTCGGGATAGACTTGATATCGGTCTCGAGCCACAAGATATACGGGC
>JAUYEF010000276.1 GCA_030691635.1 Bacillota bacterium | reverse complement strand
CCACACAGCTCGCAGAGCTCCCGAATCGTGAATGGTTGGATGCAGCTCTCGGCGATGTTGTGCGAGACCTTGAACTCGTATTGGACGAACCAGCGTTCGACCCCGAACGGAGGAATGCGCAAGCAAAGCCCCCCCGAAAATTGCCTGTCACTGCTTCACGCGGACTTGGACGTCAACGTCACCGCAAAGTCTGGACATAGAAGCTCACATAGGCGACAGCGTGTGCATTTGTCCGGTGCTATGACGTACGGAACGTTCCCGGTCTCCATGGCGAGGACCTGGCAAGGACAGAACTCTACACAGATACCGCACTTCTTGCACCAGCCGGTATTGATCAGTACCGGCGTTAGGAACGGGCCCACTCCGTTACCCCCCTTACCATGGACTCACCAGAACAGAGGTGGGTCCGGGACGGCACACTACGCCTGGCCGTTCCGGACCCGCCACCAAGGTATCGGGTCTAGCTTCCAACCGCTTGTTGGTGTCTCGCCCTGAGCTCCTTTGTTAAGATCGGGAGCAAGCTAAACAGATCCCCTGCCAGACCGTAGGTAGCCACGCGGAATATCGGTGCCTCTGGGTTACGGTTGATGGCAACAATCATGTCTGCTGATCGCATTCCAGCCAAATGCTGCACCGCACCGGATATCCCGCACGCGATGTAGACTTTGGGGCTGACTGTCTTCCCCGTTTGGCCGACCTGCTGCGAATACGGTATCCAACCCAGGTCCACCGCAGCTCGGGAGGCCGCTACTGCGCCTCCTAGTTCGCGGGCAAGATCGTGGAGCACCCTGAATCCCTCCGGACCCCCCACCCCACGGCCGCCGGCAACAATAACATTGGCATCCTCAAGATTGACTGTGCCTTCCGCCTCATCTACCTGTTCCAGGATAGCCGTCCTCGCCTTCAGCCACTGAGCGTCGACCTCTTCACGGTGAACCTCCGCCCGTCTCAGCCAGTCGGGGTCCAGGGCTCGCATCACCTTGGGCCTGACTGTCGCCATTTGGGGACGGTGGTTCCGGCACACTATCGTAGCCATAATGTTGCCACCGTAGGCGGGGCGCGTCTGAATGAGCAGGCCCTGCTCGTCGATTTCCAACTGGGTGCAGTCGGCTGTGAGACCGGTGCCGAGCCGAGCCGCTAGGCGGGGAGCCAAGGACCTTCCCCGTGCCGTCGCCCCGAAAAGGATTACGGAGGGCCTGTATGACGTCGCCATTGACGCCAGGACGGTAGTGTAGGTCTCTTCCCGGAACGTGTTCAGAGCGGGATCATCGGCCACCCGTACAGTGTCTGCCCCGTATGCCACCAACTCGGCAACGAGATCTCGGACACCGGACCCAAGCAAAATAGCCGTCACCGGAATATCGTTCTTGGACATACGCCGGGACTCACCGAGCAGTTCACGGGACACGCTGCTCAGCCTGCCGCCCGTCTGCTCAGCGAAGACCCAGATGCCGTGCCACCCGGATACGTCGGCGATCTCCGCCACAGCCCCGGATAGGGAGAGCGCTTGCTCGGGGCACTCCGCCAGACACGCGCAGCAGAGGTTGCATTGGTCCCCAACAACCATCCTCTCGTCTTCCTGCTTAAGGGTGCCTAGGGGGCAGCTCGCCGCGCACAGCCCGCAACATGAGCAACGATCGTAGTCAATCATGATCTGCCGCATCACTGGACCTCCTAGACAACTCCGGCCACGAGAAGCCTGCTGATGAGAGACCGGACCTGAACCTCTGGGTCCCCTTCGATCATCTCGCCTCCGGATGGCATCTGCGGGGTGAAGACCCGGATAACCTCAGTAGCTGATCCCGACAGTCCGGCTCTTTCCGCCGGCAGGCCAAGATCGGCTATGCCCCATTTTGTTACCGGTGTCCGTTTGGCCCGCATGATGCCACGCATCGTGGGCAATCTGGGCTGGTTGATATCCTTGACCACCGTAAGAAGGACTGGCAGCGACGACTGTACCACCTCGTAGCCGCCCTCGACCATCCGTTCCACAATGACCTCGCTCTTTGTAAGCTCGCGAACCTTTCGAACGTAGGTTACGTGAGGGACGTCCAGCAACTCCGCTATTTCTGGTCCCACTTGGGCCGTGTCACCGTCCACAGCCTGTTTCCCGCAGAGTATAACCGCACACTCTCCGATCAGGCGCAGCGCAGCGGCCAGAGTGCGCGCAGTGGCCAGAGTATCCGCCCCGCGGAACGAAGGGTCAGTCAGCAGCCATGCGTCGTCGCACCCCATGGCGATCGCCTCGCGAAGCGCCTGTTCGGCCTGAGGGGGCCCCATGGTTACGACCGTGACGATGCCCCCGTTGGCTTCCCTGAACCGCAGCGCCTCTTCGAGCGCATACGCATCAAAGGGATTGATAATCGACGGGATACCGTCTCGCCGCAATGTCTTAGTCTCTGGGTCGAATTGAACCTCAGTTGTGTCGGGCACCTGTTTGATGCAGACGATGTACCGCAACTAGCTCCCCTCGATCCGTCTACTCAAACGGCCATGACGGAAGCTCGCGGCGCAAGGGTTTGTCTTGCCGATGGCCCAGAGCGTAACCTGCTGCGAGCAGTGTCTGTATTTCGGCGCTGCCCTCGTAGATCACGGCGCCCTTGCAGTTACGGAGATGGCGTTCCACAGGGTATTCGTTGGAGAAGCCGTAGGCGCCATGGATCTCAACAGCATCAGTCGCCGCCTGGAAGGCCTCATCGCAGGCCGCCCACTTGGCGAGACCGGTCTCCCTGGTATTGCGAATCCCCTGGTTCTTGAGCCAGCCCGCCCTCCATACCAGCAGCCTGCTGATGTCGTATCCCCGTGCCATCCGGGCGATCATCTGCTGCACCAGCTGATGCTCTGCAATCGGGCGACCGAAGGTCTCCCGCTCGTGAGCATACTTAACACTAGCTTCCAGGCAACCACGGATTAGACCTACGGAACCTGCAGCGACAGTGTACCGTCCACCGTCCAGGCAGCTCATGGCGATCTTGAAGCCCTCGCCCTCTTCGCCGACCAGGTTCTCCGCAGGAACTGGCGTGTCTACCAGGGAGAATGAGCCGGTATTGCCGGCGCGGATACCCATCTTGCCATGAATCGTATCGGACTTGAAACCAGGCATACCACGCTCAATGATAAAAGCCGATATCCCCCGCGCGCGGTCGGCTCGTGTACCTGTGCGAGCGATAACCAAGAAAGTGTCGGCGATGTCCGCCAACGAGATCCACATTTTCTCGCCATTGAGTACGTAATGGTCTCCTACGTTGCGCGCCTGCATTTCAAGAGCCGCGGGATCGGAACCAGCGTTGGGCTCAGTCAACCCAAACGTACCAAGCTTCTCGCCCGTCGCTAGTGGGACTAGATACTTCTGCTTCTGCTCCTCTGTCCCCCATTGTAGGAGCCCCAAGCCGCAAAGACCGATGTGAACGGACAGCGGTACACGGAAAGAAGTGTCAATGCGCTCGAGCTCCTCACAGGCCACGGCCAGGCTGATGTAATCCATCCCGCCTCCGCCGTACTTCTCAGGGAAGCAGATCCCGAGGATCCCTTGCTCACCCATATGGTCTAGGACTGAACGTGGATAGCCGCCGTGCAGCACATCCCACTCTTTAATGTGCGGGGCCAGTTCCCGTTCAGCGAACTTGCGCACCATGTCCTGGACCATTTTGTGTTCATCAGTTAACTCGAAG
The DNA here is from genome assembly GCA_030691635.1 of Bacillota bacterium. GTDB lineage: Bacteria > Bacillota > Sulfobacillia > JAUYEF01 > JAUYEF01 > JAUYEF01. The sequence continues at coordinate 5,697 of JAUYEF010000276.1, read as the reverse complement.
CTGATCACCACTGTCTCCCCCTCTGATTGGTATCTCATGTATGGGGTTGCTGCCCCGATCATGGCCGTTGCGGTATATATTGGACATGCACAATCAGACTAGGGTGCGCCATTCCGGGTGATCGTCACTTTCGCCGCGGGCAATACCCAATAGGAGCCGTTGGAGCTCTCGCGTGACAGGTCCTGGTTTGCCGGCGCTAACGCTCAGCCGGTCTATTGACGAGATTGGTGTTACCTCCGCCGCAGTCCCGCAGAGAAACACTTCATTTGCGCTATACAGCTCGGTGCGATGCACCTCGCGCTCGACCGTCCGCAGTCCAAGGTACTCGGACAGCAACTCGATCATTTTGCGGCGAGTAATGCTTTCCAAAATGTCGGACGTCACCCCGGGGGTAACTGGGACACCGTCCTTGATCAGGAACAAGCAGGCACCCGGAGCCTCCGCCACAAAGCCGTTGCTGTTTAACAGAAGGGCGTTGTCATAGCCATCTTGTTTGGCCTGCAACAGAGCTAACCTGCCGTTCATGTAGTTTGCTGTGCACTTAATGCGCGGCGGGAGGGTGTTGTCATTGATGCGGGTCCACGAGGAGATCTGACATGCGATTCCCGCGTCGAATCCCTTTGGACGGCTGCTCGGCACCGCGATAACCGACATGCTCACCGGTCCGTTGGCGTCCATCGCGCCGTCGCCGTCAAGATAGATAGTCTGGCGGATGTGCACATCCTGCTGCGGCCGGATCACACGAAGGAGGTCGAGTACGGCCGCACGTATCTGATCAAATCCAAACCGATCCTCGAACCGCAGCAATCTTGCACTCTGGCCCAGTCGTGCACTGTGCTCATCGATCAACAGCACATTGAGCACCTGGTTGGCCGCGTTCCAGTAGGCGCGGAGCCCTTCAAACACTCCTGCCCCGTACTTCACCGCCGGACTCTGGACATGTACCATCGCTTGCTGATACGGCAAGACCTGACCGTTGAGGTATGCGTGTTCAAATCCCGGCACTTGGCTCCCCCCATCTATGCCCGTAACGGGCCTTTTTGCCACCGCCGTTGCCTCTCAGCGGCAAGCTAGCGGGGAAACTCGGTGCGGCCCGCCAGGCGGAGAACTTCCAGACCGGAGGGGCCTATTACCTCCCGCACCTGTTCTGTGGACATTCTTTTCGCCGGCCAGTCATCGGCATTGGCTACACGCAGGATGAGGCGGGCGACGCGGATGGCCGCACTCTGCAGGTCGCGGAGAGCCACCTTGTCTAGCGTGTCAGCGGCTGTATGGCCAAAACCCCGGACGCCTGTGGTCTGACCACCGAGGTTTGCGGCGGTAGCCGCGGGCACACCGGCGGCCAGGAACGGGAAGCAGTCTGTGAACAGGACGATGTTGTTGTCCACCGCCATGGGTTCATTCATAGACGACGCCAGGCGGCGCAAATACGGGATCAGCTCTGTCGAGCCCTGAATGGCCAGATCCTTGGACGCATCACCGCGCCCCGCCCCGTCGAGGTTGAGCATGAAGGTGATTCGGTCGAGTTCGTCCTGATGGGCCCTAACGTAGTTGGTGGAGCCCTGCAGACCGATTTCCTCAATGGAGAAACAGCAGAACCTGATGGTGCGCTTGATGCTCGCTTTGTGCATCGCTAGAGCACGGCTCGCCTCCATCACCACGGCCGCTCCGGCACCGTCATCCATCGCTCCCGGGGCTATGTCGTGGCCGTCGAAGTGAGCGCCTACGACAACGATTTCTTCGGGCTTGGTCCGGCCGGTTATCTCGCCGACGACGTTCCAAGAGTCAGCTTGGGGCTTGAACTGATTGCTCAGTCTAATCCGGAGAGTGACGGGCACACCGCCCTTGCCCATGCGGCGCCACTCTTCGCCCACCTCCCGGGAGACCCCGATCGCCGGAATGGGGCACTCGCGGTCGTGGAAGGTTGAGCCCGTTTCAGCCAGCATCCCGGGCTCCCAGCGCATAAAGACGACGCCAGCGGCCCCGCCCTCGACGGCCCGGCCGAGTTTCTCCTTGCGGTGGATGGGCCTCGGAAAATACGAAGGGGAACGGGTGTTAATCATCACGATCTTGCCCGCTATCTCGTCCCGTAGCGCGTCGAACTCGTGGGACGTACCGTAGCCGACGTAGACTAGGTCGCCCGTGACGTTCGCGTTGCCGACATGCGGCAGCGATATGCAGTCGAATTCCTTGACGATAGGAGCGACGGTCCCAACGGATGCGGTCCCGCGGGTCCAGCCGAGGTGGTGGAAATGCTCCTTGGCCGCCCTGTCCATCCCGTACTCAGCAAACTTGGATACCATGTAGTCTACCGCAAGCCGTTCGCTCTCCGAACCCCCGAAGCGGCTGCCAAAGGAGCAGAGGTTGGACAGGTTGTCGATCGCCTCAGTGGACGTCCACACCTCACCAATGATGCTCTTGTCAGTATCCCGCAAAGACATCTGGTGCCTCCTTTCCGTTCCTTTATTGAGCCGGCCCTGACCCCTGTTGGCCATGGACTTAGGCGAGGTGGCGGCAGGTCCTGCCTGTCCGCCACCCTCCACACTTAGGGGATGGAAACTACCCGTTCGGCAGTTCCAGCCTTCTCCGCGACCACGGTTACCACGGCCTGGCCCTTGCCCTTGACGACCCAGTCCACGGCGGGCTCTTGAGCACCCATCGGACCAGCCATAGAGTAGAGGTAACGGTATAGCGTCTCGCTACTGCCAAGGCGGGAAATGCGTCCAGGAAGGTGGCCGACTGTCTGTACTGCCGCTCCGTGCAGCAACTCCAGCCCCTCGAGAGCGATTGACACACGCACTGGCTTGGCTTTCTGGGCCGCAAACGCCTGGTCCACAAGGTTGGTTGGCAGCAGTCCGGTATTCTTAACACTGGCGGTGACCCTGTAAGTGTCCGCCCCGAGTGCCTGCACCGCGACACCGCTGACCACTACTCGCGGCAGGCTCCGGGCGAGGTACATGGTGAAGGCATGATGGCACTTGAGCTCGGGCTCGAGGAACTTGCCGGGCGGGTTCTGACTGGTGAACTTGGTTTTCCAACCGCCGATCTCAACCGGGCCCAGCTGCGGGTGCTCAAAAGAACGCCAGTTGACAAAACCGTTGCCACCCAGCTCCTCATCATTCCACCGCAGGTAATCGAGTTCGCTGATCTTGCCGTCGCCATCGTAGTCCTTGCCCCAGGCCCAGAGTTCGGGGACCCAGCCGACGATCCCGAGATGCTGATAGGCCCAGTCCATAAGTGAGCCGATGCGGGCGCTGCCGGTCTTCTCGTCATAGCTCTGCCGCACAGGACCGCCGGTGAACTCCTCGTATTTGTCGCCGAGCACCTTGTAGACCACATTGATGTCAAAGTTGCTGAAGTCCTTGGCCGGCTTGCTCGAGGGTGGCCGGAACACGAAATGCCCATGGGTGTGGTAGCAGATGATCATCGCTATATTGGGGTGGTTGAGGATGAAGTCAGCGCTTGCTCTTGTCTCAGGCTCGGACAGCGGGTACTTTCCGCTGCCCTTCTGCACGTGCTCCGGCTGCCAGTTGGCGGGGTAATTTCGGTTCAGATCCATTCCCCAGTATGCCGGGGCTACTTTGAGTGTCGCGTCCACCGGACCGTATATCCTGCCCTCGGGGCATAGCCGGTAGTAGGTCCCACCGCTTTCGTCGTCGCCTCTGGCAACCATAAAGCGCGGATCTTGGTCCGAGACCTTCCAGTCCCCGTTGGGGTCGGCAATGCGCATAAGCGTGATCCACCCGTCCCCGTCCATGTCCTCCGGATGCAGCCCAGGCTGCCGTTCGGGCGTGGGATAGGGTCTGGGTACGCTGCGCAGGTTATTCGGTGTGGTCAGGTATAGCTCTGCCCCGTCGGGAGAGACCCTCGGGCGGATGTAGAAGACTGTGCCGTCTACCGTCGCCCTGGTTTCAGCGCACGATGCATAGCCGGTCAGTAGCTGGTGAATCGTGTACAGGTACGCGGCAGAGCCCGTGACCTCGCCGGCGTGGGTGTTACCGTCGATGTAGAAACCCGGCTTTGCATCGGCTACACCGCATGCGCAGTTCGTGATCTCCACCATCCACAGCTCGCGGCCTTCGGGGCTTTGCCCCATGGTGAAGATTCTGCAGAAACCCGGATATGCCCCGGCATAGGCCTTGAGAATGGCGGTCAACTCATCGTACTTGTAATAGGTATCGAATCTTACGCCCATCTTATCCCGGTCCCCCTCCAAGAACGGGTCTATGTTGCGGGCGGCGTGCCCCTGGAAACCGGTTGCTAACAGCTCTTGCTGTTTCTGCGGGCCCGCAGTCCTGTTGAGCGGGCCCGCGGCCGCTATCCCACGTTAACCCTTATTAGCCGGCCCGGAACTCCGCCCAGGCCTTTTCGAGCACCTCTGGGCACATGAACAGGTCCAGAGCGGTCATGGCCATGCACTTGGCGCCGGCTACGAGCCCCTTGTGGCCGTCCGGAGAACGGGAAGCATCGCAGAATGCCTGAGTATGACCGATGAGACCCTTAGGGCCTATTGCGATGCTGGGATGGATGGACGGCACGGCCTGGCTGACGGTGCCCATGTCGGTAGACCCCAAGCCTTCACGCGGCGCACGGTCTTCCTCTAGTCCGAGCAGGTTGACGTTGGTCCGGAATGCATCCTCCAGCACGGAATTGGACTTCATTGGATCAAACGGCAGCCCGTACAGTTCAAGGTCGACCGTCGCCCCGGTCTGCAGTGCAGCTCCCCGTGCACAGTTCTTGACCTTCTCCATGATCACGTTCCGGTACTCGCTGGTGGCAGCGCGAATCGTGAACATGGCCTCGGTAAGGTCGGGGATGGTATTGGGGGCGTCGCCGCCCTTCATGATTACACCATGGATGCGAACATCCGGCTTGACGTGTTGCCGCAGAGCGTTTATGCCGTTGTAGGTCAGGATCATGGCGTCGAGCGCGTTGACTCCTTCATGCGGCGTCGCGGCTGCATGCGCTGGGCGTCCGTGGAAACGGATGATCAGCCGCTGAGAAGCAATGCTGCGAGAGTTGATACGGTTAGCGTTGCCAGGATGGATTATCATCGCGGCATCCACGCCCTCAAAGCAACCGGCCCGGACCATGTAGACCTTGCCCCCGCCGCCCTCTTCCGCGGGCGTGCCGAAGACAATCAGGCGACCGCTAATCCCCGCTTTCTCGGCCTCCCGCGCAAGCACTCTGGCCAGGCCCACGCCGGCCCCGAGGGCCGCAGTCCCCATGATGTTATGCCCGCAACCGTGACCGAGCCCGGGCAGCGCATCGTACTCGCCAAGGATGGCTATTGTCGGGCCCTCGGAACCGAACCTCCTTTCCGCTTTGAAGGCGGTCGGCAACCCCCCGTTGCCGCGCTCAACCATGAAGCCGTGCTCCTCAAGCTCGTCGGCAAGCAGCTTTGATGCGTAGTACTCCTCGAACCTGATCTCCGGATGAGCGTGGATATCGTCGCTGACCTCAATCAGCCGGGTCGCGATGCTGTCGATCTCCTGCCCAATCAGGCGCTTGAGCCTGCCGGCGGTCTCTGGCACGCATGCTGAACCCATGTCTCCACCCCCTTGTTGTATCGTCCGAGTCCGTGTCCGGGACGGGCTCAGAGTTTGCCCATGCCGACGTTGTACTTAGGCTCTTGCGGTCTGCGCATCACGGCCCACAAGCCTGGGCCCCGGGAGGGAAACAGCCCTTCCCCAAGGC
>JAUYEF010000178.1 GCA_030691635.1 Bacillota bacterium | reverse complement strand
ACGCTACTGTGTTCTTTGCAGACCGCTTCTTGTCCTCCAACCTGCGAGGGGCGCTTGCCACGGGCCCCGATGCCGGTAGTGCCGGCAACGCCGGACCTGACTGCGCAAAGACCGCCCGGTGATGCAAGGGGCCGTCCCGTGAATGCCTTTGGGACGACCCCCAGGTTACTGCTATTGCCGGAATCCTTCCGCCTACCTCTTGATCAGCAGGATCCAGTCCCCGAACAGGAACTGCATCTGGCCGATCAGCAGTGAGATACGTCCCATGACGGCGTTGCCGAATGCAGCGCCGAAGGTCATCATCAGCACGTAACGGCCGATCATCGATGCCCCGGACAGAGCCTTCGAGGGCTTCACCGTGAAGTAGAAGTACGCAAGCGCAGTCACCGTGCCGACGACGATGATGATGTTGTCAAGCTTCGTCAACGTGATGAGGGACGCCTGGACCTGCCTCACGAAGTCGCTCTCGATCGCCTTCATCGAAAGCCCGGCGCCGAGGCCCATAAGGAAGGCCAACGGCCAGCGGCTGATCCACTGGTAGCCACGGATGAACCTTGAGAAGAGCAAGAGGCCGAGGATGATGGGCACAATCCACAGCATATCGCCCTTCTTGGTCAGCGGGTCCCAGGCCACGTTCTTAATGGAGTTAAACTGGAACACGATGCCGTATCCAGCGGCCACTCCGACGTACAGGTGCTGGAAGGACCTGAAGACCTTGTTCTCCTTCACCAGGAAGGAAAACATAGCCAGTGTGCATATCGCGCCTATCCACGTTCCGATATTGGTCGTCATCCTCGATCACCTCCTACCTTTCTTGCCTTTTTCCGACAGGTACGCTATGTTACCCAACACCACGAACAGCACTATGGCCACGTGCCCCATGGACTGCGCGTCCATGGCGGCGGTCGCCGCGCCGGGCATCTTCATGGCGACTTCATACTCCGCCGCGCTCCTGAGTCCAGACAGCAGGCCGACAAGCTGGCCTGACTGGTAATAGGGCTCGTTCTGCGGGCCCATGACGGTGACCACACCGCAGGCGATCGGCACCTTATACCTCGTCTGGACCTGGCGTATCCATTCGGCCGGCCCAGGAATACCTGTCGCAAACTCAGTGATGAGCTTGAAGTCGCCCGCCGTCTTTATACCCTTCATGATGGGCAGGTCGGCTGTCACATTGCCGCGCGCATCCTTGGGGTACACCTTCAGGATATCCTGCGCGAACGCCGAAATGGCGACTTCCACGCCGGGGACGAACCCGAGGTTCGCGAAGTCTTCGCCGTACTTCAGGCCGTCCTTCTCGGCGGCGGCGACCATCTGGTTGGCGAACTCAACGCCTTCGGTGACGAATGCCACGAAGACGACCTTGACCTTCTTGCCGAGCGCGTGCTTGACCACGGCCAGTGCCTGCGGATGCACGTCGGGACCGCCACTCACGCTGTAGTCGATCGACATGAGCATCGTCTCGCCGGCCTGCAGCTTGTCGACGGCCTTGTAGAAGTTCAGGGTCCAGTCAGATACCCGGAACGGAAGGCCGAGCGGTCTCATCAACGGGTACAGCACTGCCAGTATCAGCACGACGTAGAGAATTCGTCTGTCAACATTACCCAAGGCTCTCAAGTGTTCGCACCTCCTTCCTTACTCGCCGCCGAGATAAGCCCTGTCGATACCGACCAGAGCTCTGAAGGCGGTGGCGACCATGCCGAGCGCTGCGCCCATCATGACGGCCCTGTTGCCGGCCAGGCTGGGCACTTTCACAAGCCAGTCAGCCCAGGCTGGGAGCCACATGCCGATGAGCTCACCTATCGGTGCACGGCCGAGCATGACTATGATTCCGGAAACGAGCAGGACGATAGCCTCAAGGTTCCTCGCGCGGAACGCTCGCTGAGCGGCTGATGCGATGAAAAAGATCATCAACGCAAACATCGCCGAGCCGAGAGGCTGGAATATGTTCTTGAACAGGAACTGCCAGGGGGCGGAACGCGTCCCCAGGAAAAGGCCGCTGCCTGCCATCGCGACCATACCCAGCAGCAGTAGCAGAGGGTTATACCATTCGGCGTTCCTCTTTGGGTCCATACGCCTGAGGTTGACCGTGATGAGGTTCATGGCCGCAAGGCCCATCGCAAAGCCCGATACCACGGTACCCCAGTTCTGCAGCATCTGAGCCCAAATCTTGCTGTCCTTCCACAGCGGCTGCAGGAAATACTCAAACAGGATCATCGCGCCGGTGACAAACACTATAGCTAACGGTACCTCTCTACGCAATCGTCACACCTCCTTCTCACGAAGAGGACCTACATCTTGATGAGGTTCAACAGGGTCTTGTCGCCCATGGTGGCCAGAATCGCGCCGATGACAATGAACGCTGTGCCGACGAACTTGCCGATATCCTGGGCCGCGATGCTGCCCAGCTTGACCGGGTCTTTGGAGAGGTAGGCGCCTCCGGCGAACATCTCCTCGCCGATCAGCACATAGTCGGCCGCCGCGACGAAGAACGGGATCTGGAACGTACGGCTCGTGCCGCATATCGTGATGGCATTGGCTTGAGCGGCGCCCTCGACGAGCATCATCGTCTCGGCCTGGAATTCGCCGATCATGATGGCGGCGCCGACGCGCTCGCGGTGCATGATGTCGAGGCAAGCAGCCGCGAACGCGAACTGCTCGTTCGAAAGGAACTGGACGAACTCGGGCTTGATCGCCTCAGCCTTGCCCTGCTTGATATACGACTGCTTCACAATTTCCTCTGCCACGGGCTGTACGTTCGGGGCCGCGATGGCCGTCCGGAGTTCTGTCCCGTACTTTGCGGTCAGTTCGGCGACGTAGCTCAGGATCTCGAGACCGGCCATGGTCTGGGCGGCGCCCGCTGTGTTGATCTCTGTTCGACCTGGAACGTAGAAGACCGGAGTGCCGAGCTCGGTGGCGCGGCCGACCGCCTCCTCCATCGCCTCAATGCCGGCGATCCGTCTCACATAGGGAAGCTGGCCTCGCTTTGCCCTGTTCATCATCATCTCGATGCACACGATCATCAGGACGAACATAAGGAACGTGCTAGTCTTGCCTGCCGTGATCAAACCGGTGTCACCCCCTTAGGGTAGGTTGAAAGGACCGGAAAGGCACACCAAAACTGACAAGTCTGCTGGCTTTTGCGCTCACCTCCTGTCCGGCAATCAGAGAACGCAGGGTTTGCAGCGGCGAGAGTGTGATTGGTGCTGGAGGTGCATGCCCAATTTGTGGCATGCGGTCGACAATAAGTAATGAATTCGCTAGTTCTCTTGTTCCTCCTGCTATAGAATCAAAATACACGCTATGCTGGTCTGTTGCAATCCGCAGATAAGGCAAAACCCCGCGTCTGTTCACGCGGGGTTTTCTGAATCTCTGCTTTTCTACATCAGGCGAAGTGCGCAGTTCGACAAAGGTTCATTGTACGTGATCCGGAGGAACGGCCTCCTGATCGATTTTCAGCGATCGCAAGACAAATCTCTCGAGGATCCTCACGAGTCTGGTGCCGGGGAACTCGTGCCTGCTGAGCGGCGAGACAAGTATTGTATGGCAGCCAAGCCTGTTCCCGGCAAGGATGTCGGTGAAAACCTGATCGCCGATGACCGCGGTCTCTGACGGCCCTGCCCCCAGCATGGCCATGGCGCGGCGAAGCGCTCTCCGGCTAGGCTTGCCTGCGCGCGTTATCACCGGCACATCGATGTGCGCTCCCAGCGACGCGGCGAGCGCCTGCCGTCGGCTGTTCGAGACTATGCAGATCCGCAGCCCATGGCTCTTCAGCCCGGCGATCCACTTCTCAAGCGCGTCGCTGGTGCGGTATTGCCGGTATTCCACGATCGTGTTGTCGAGGTCGACCAGCACCGCCACGACGCCACGCGAAACAAGCTTCGCGCCGTCAACCTGCCAGACGGTCTTGTGGAATTCAGCAGGCCGCAACCACCGCAGCACCCTATCAGCCTCCTGCAGGCCACGATTTCGAAACGGCCCTCCGGTGCTTCCCCTGCATCTCAGCATAACACACAAGCGGCGCTGGTTGCGCCGCTCGGCTTTGCCCTGCAATGTCAGCTCTCCTCAGCCTTCAGCTCCCGCCAGAGCTTGTATACCGCCTTCTTCTCAATCCTCGAAACGTACGAACGCGAGATACCCAGCAGTCTGGCGATTTCGCGCTGGGTCCTGGCGATTTTTCCAAAGAGCCCGTACCTCAGTTCCAGCACGACTCTCTCTTTGCTGTCCAGGCATGTCAGGTGGTGCACGAGGCGCTGACGGTCCATCTCCTGGCTGACGCGGTCGACGATGTCGTCTCCCGGCCTGAGTTCGAGCACGTCCATCAGAGTGATCTCATTGCCTTCGCGGTCCACCCCGATCGGGTCGTACAGCGAGACCTCCGATTTCGCTCTCTTGGTGGCTCTCAGGTGCATCAGTATCTCGTTCTCGATGCACCGCGCGGCGTACGTCGCCAGGCGAGTGCCCTTGTCCAGCTTGAAAGTGTTTATGGCTTTGATCAACCCGTAAGTGCCTATGGATATCAGGTCATCCGTGTCTTCGAACGAGTTGTCGAACTTCTTCACTATATGGGCCACGAGCCTCAAGTTCCGTTCTATGAGCACGTTTCTTGCGTCATGGTCGCCGACCATCAGTCGCTTCAGGTACGCTGCTTCCTCATCCTCACTCAGCGGGTGCGGGAACGTGTTGTTGGCTGCGACATATCCCAGTAGCCAGAGTGCCCATCTCAGAAAGCCCGCGGCTAGAAACGTGGCGGCTGCTCCCACCGTCGCACCTCCGGGACTCGCGCTTACCCGAAAGGGTAGCTTCCTATGTTACGCGCGTCCGTCCACAGACGTGTTTGTCCCCGGGGGGCATCCGGGCAGGTATGTTATACCAGACAAGGCAACTCCCGCCAGAGGGATTCCTCGTGGCGTCCGGACCTAAGATAGGTGCGCATGAAGGTCACCGGTTCTCGAGCCCCAGGATCGCCTGCGCGATCTGGGCGAACAGCGGAGCAGCCCGGTACGGTCCCGACATCCCCTCTTCGATGAAGACGCTTATGGCATAGCGTGGTCTTCCCGCCGGGGCGAACCCAGCAAACCATGCGTCCCACACCTCATGTACCAGTGTGGATCCCGCGCTTTCCGGGGTGCCCGTCTTTCCGCCTGCGCCTCCTGCCACTGCAGCGGCCTGCCCGGTCCCGTACTTCACACACGCCTCGAGCCAGCGTGTCACCGCTTGCGCGGTCGAGACCGAAACCACCCTGGATGGTTTGGGGGGCTCGAACGACTTGACGGTCTTGCCGTTCTGGTCCAACAGCTCCTTGACGAGGTACGCCGGGCGCATCACGCCCCCCGATGCCATCACCGCCACTGCCTGAGTCATCTGGAGAGGCGTCGTTTTGACGTATTCCTGGCCGATCGCCAGGTTCGCAAGCGCTCTGAGGCTGGTGGGCTGGGAGACGTATGCCGCCGCGCCTTCCAGGAGCTCAGGCCATTTCGCGCCGAAGCCAAGCTTCCGGGCAATCTCCATGATGCTCCGAGCACCGGCCCTTTCGGCGAGCGACACGAATACCGGGTTGCATGAATAGGCCATCGCGTCCTGGAGCGTCACGACCGCTGGCCCGCTGGTGTGGTGCGTGCACCGCACGGGTTCGCCGCCTCCAACATCCAGGTAACCGGGACAAACCGTCAGCGCTGAAGCGTCTGCGACCCCCGATTCCAGAGCCGCGCAGGCGACAGCCACCTTGAACACAGACCCAGGGTAGAATGCTTCTACGGCCCGGTTTATGAGAGGGGCCCTGGGGTCATCGATGCTGGCCGCGACGTTATTCTGGTCGAACTCAGGCCTGGACGCCATGGCCAGCACTTCTCCGGTCCGGACATCGAGGACGACCACCGCCCCTCTTTCCACGCCCTGCTGCTGCAGCGCTTGTTCTACCGCCCGCTGCACCCGGATATCGATGGTGAGCACGACTGAAGAACGCGCGGTGGCGGCAAGCTCGCGGTATCCAAGGCCGGTTATCACGTCCTGCACGCCATCCCGGACCGGAGCGACGCTCCTCGGGCGTTTTCCTTTGAGCCCTGGACCGAAACGCACCGTGTCGAACCGCTTCTCGAGCCCGGCCACCCCGGCGTTGTCCGCTTCAATGATGTGGCCCACCACGTGCTTTGCGACCGACCTGGGACCGTACCGGAGTGTCAGGGGCACCACGGCTAGCCCGAGAGAGGTGTCGCTCAGGCGTTCCCTGGCCCGGTCCGCGTCGTCTGGTGATAGCTCGATGGTCACAGGGCGCCCGGTCGCGGCGGCTCTGGCCATCAGGTCGGCAACCGGTTGCGTGCCCGTTTCATCGAGCATGCCGGCGAGCGCGTCGGAAGCGCCTGTGCCGCTCTTCAGGCTGTCGGGAAAGAGCACCAGCACCTGGCGCGTGCGCGGGTCGGTCAAAGGCACGAGGTTGCGGTCAAGTATCTGGCCGCGTGCCGTCTCGAGCGGAAACGGGCTGGAACGCTGGCTTATCGCGCCGTAGCATGCGTCGGCGCCAAGCACGATCTGGATCACGAACGTCCTGGCAAGAAGCACGGAGAAAAGCAACGCCCAGAACAGCAGGATCAGTGTGAGTCTACGGGGGTTCAATCTGCAGCACCACCGGCAACACCTGGTTCCGGTAGTCTTCTCGAAAGAACGCAGGATTATCGGCTACCATGCCGCATACTGCCGGCTGGCCCTCGCACCGCCCCCGTCGGACGCCCGTCAGGGGACGAGCAAACCCTGCCCCATGAGCTTTCCGACGAACCACAGCACCAGCATGACTATGCCCGCAAGCATGGTGCCCGCCGTCAGCGCCACCATGGCGGGCCGGAACCGCATTCCCAGCAGAGACGCTGCGATCGCGCCTGTCCACGCGCCCGTGCCTGGAAGCGGCACCCCCACAAACACCACCAACCCCCAGAAGCCATACTTGGCGACGCTTGCGCTCCGGTGGAGAACCTGGTTGAGGTAGCGGTCGACGAACCGGTGCATGCCAGGCGAAGCGCTGAGATAGCGCCGCACCGGGATCAGCAGCTGGTAAACGAACGGGATGGGCAGCATGTTGCCCACCACGGCCAGCAGGTAGACCCAGGCCGGGTGAAGTCCCAGCGCAAGACCGAGCGGGACCGCGCCTCTGAGCTCGATCACGGGAAGGGCCGCCAGCGCAACGATCGCAAGTTCTGGAGGAAGGCTTGCGAGAATGGATTCCATATACAGGCTCCTTGGAATCGACCCTAGAGAACTCATCAGAAGCCCGCTATCTTGAGGAAGAGCGGGCTCTCCTTATGTTCTGCATGTGCTCAGCCAGGGTCCTGCTGAACAGGTGCGATCTGTCCCCGTTGGCGACGAAGTAGAGGTACGGATCTCCCGACGGGCTGAGCACGGCCTCCAGCGATTTGAGTCCTGGACATGCGATCGGCCCCGGAGGCAGTCCCGGCACGCGGTACGTGTTGTATGGCGAATCGTACTCCAGGTCCTTCAGTGCCAGATCGCCGGTCGTCCGTCCGATCGCGTACATCACGGTTGGGTCGGCGTCAAGCTTCATACCGATGTGGAGCCTGTTGAAGTAGACGGACGCGATGACGGGGCGCTCACTGTCCAGAGCCGCTTCGCGCTCGACGATGGAGGCAAGTGTCAGGGCCTCATGAAACGTGAGCTTCACGCCATCCAGTCTCTGCTTAAACTCCTGCGTGTAGTAGGACTTCGTGGCGTCCAGCATTATCTTGATGAACTCCTCCGCGGGCGCGCCCTTACGCACCTTGTACGTGTTGGGCGCCAGGTAGCCCTCCAGCGGCTCCTTGAGGCTGGAGCCGGCAGGCAGGAATTCCTTGACCAGATCCGGGTCCCTCGCCGCCTCCAGGAACTCGTCACGCCCTGCGTAACCCTTCTCGGCGAGGATGTCGGCTATCTGCATCACCGTGGTGCCTTCAGGGACTGTGAAGGACCACGGGTTCACCTGGCCTTTTTCAAGTCGCTGGACGATCTGCTCCACCGTCAGGCCGGGCTCAAGGGTGTATTCGCCCGCGCGGAGCCTGGCTTCCAGGCCCTTCTGCCTGGCGATAATAAGAAAAAGGAGCCGCGACCTGATGAGTCCGGCCCCGTACAGAGTGTCCGCAATATCCCTGGCGTTGTCGCCGGGTTCGATCACAAAGGATGTGGTGCCCACGATCTTAGCCGGCAGGAAAAGGTAGTTGATCTCGACGGCGGCCAGCACAAACAGCACCAAGGCCCCGCCGAGCAGCGCTACCGCAAGAAGCTTCCCGCGACGGCTCACCTGTGGATTCCCCTAGTCTCCTTCGGGCTCTTCGTCCTCCGACTCGTCTTCCTCTTCCATAAGATCTTCCCACGCTTCAGCCACTCGGTCCCACTCGTCATCCTCGTCGATCTCCAAGAGCAGCGTGTGCCCATCCTTGTCCTCTTCCATCCTGAGGATGATGGCCTCGTCTTCGTCGTCCAGGTTCACTTCTTTGGGCAGCAGGACAGCATAGTCCTTGCCTTCTACCTGAATGAAATCGACAACCTGGAACTCGTGCTCTTCCCCATCCTCATCCGTGAGGATGACTGTGTCTTCCTCTCCCTCTGGAGTTCCATCCTTGTTGTCGCCTTTTTCCCACGTCACTTCCAAAATCACCTCATTCACTTGGCAAGCGCTAGGATATTCTAAGTTTACGCCCCGCCTGCTGTCAATCAGGCTCGCTTATTCTCTCCACGGGCTGGAGCGTCTAAGCGTTCGTCAGTCGCGGAATGCGTCTCGGGACCATCGTTCTCCTGCTTCTGCCGCATTGAGTCGAGGTAGCCCTGCAGGATCAGTTGCGCCGCGAGACGGTCCACATGGCTCTTCCGGCTCGCGCGGCTCTCGCCCGCCTCGATCAACGCCCGGTTTGCGATCAGCGTCGTCATACGCTCGTCGGCGAGCTCCACCGGCAGCCCGGTGGCCTTCTTGACGTCCTCAGCGAAGCGGCGGGCCGCCGATGCGGCGCTCCCGTAGCTGCCGTCCATGTTTCTCGGCAGTCCGACCACGATGGTCCGGCACGAATGCCGCGATGCCACGTCCCTCACTGCCTTGAGGTCCAGCGCCCTTGAGCGGCGGGCGATCGTCGGCAGGCCTTGCGACGTCAGCCCGAGCTCGTCGCTCACCGCAACCCCGATACGCTTTTCACCGTAGTCGAGACCCAGGACTCTCATCCAGTCACTCCCTGCTTTCTCGCCATCACCTTGATGCAGAATTCATCGCATGCGGCCGCGCAGTAGCTGCACAGGATGCAGCGGGACGGGTCGACGCTGGCCCTGCCGCCGGCAACGCTGAGGGCCCCGGACCGGCAGGCGCTCACGCACTTGCCGCACCCTTGGCACCAGGGCTCGATCACCACGTGCCTCCCGGACGATGTTATCTCTTCCTCCAAGGCCTTGGGAGGAGTCTCGCCCGATAGCACCATGGCGTCAAACTCGATTTCGGCGGCGGACGATGCTCCGACGGCGACCGAGTCGACCTCCGGGATGTCCCGGACGAACGCGAGCGCGGCATGGCTCTGGCCGCTCAGGTGCCCCCCCGCCAGGGGCTTCATGGCCCAGACACCCTTGCCGGCCAGGTGTGCCTGCCTGATCGCAGAGACCATATCGTCGCGAGAACCATCCCGTATCCCTGTGCCAGACATGTTGAGTAGAGGGAATACGGCGTCTATCTCTGGCAGCGCCAGTATCGCCCGTACCACACGCACAAAGTGAGTCGAGACGTACACTGCCCGGACCTTGCCTTCGTCTCTTGCTTTTCGAAGGTACTCCATCGCGTCCCAGTGCCCTTTCAGGGTTTCGGACGATTCCTGCTCGTGCAGGCCGAACAGGTCGATCGTCTCGCGTCCCGTCTCGCGCAGCGCCCGCTCGAGACTGGCCTGCATAGCTTTGGCGGTGTACGCGTAGCACCTGGACGCGATCACGACACCCGTGGCGTGGCGCGGAACCGCCGCGCGGATGTATGGGTAGGTCCGGTAATCTTCGGCGGTGTCCAGGAAGTTGACGCCTCTGTCGAGAGCCAGCCGGATCAGGCCGGCGCCCTTCTTCACATCGAGCCGCGCCTGCAGAGGCCCCATCGTGAGGGTGCCCAGGCAAAAGCGCGAAACCCGTATTCCTGTCCCACCAAGATTCCTGTATATCATGCCTTTGTCCCCGCAACGGCGGCAAAACCTGAGAGGTGGCCGCGGGCCACCCCTCAGCGTGCTCTCACCTACTTCACG
>JAUYEF010000173.1 GCA_030691635.1 Bacillota bacterium | reverse complement strand
GGAATAAAGGGTAGACAGGACGAGGGCCCCCCGGCTGCCCCAACGTGACGGCTCGGGCACCTCTATTACAGTGACGTGCTCAACGCGGCGGGAAAGACCGGCCTGGCCAGCGATAAGCGAGGCGCCCTGGAAGGGCTCGAGTGACAGCACCTCAGCGACGGAAAGGCTCATGGGCTCCACCTCCAGCAAGCAGCCGGGTCGGCCAGTTCGCAAGCCAAGCGCGCAGAGCGTTTCGGCACCTTCGCGATACGGTCAAGCTCTTCTTGTTCTGTGCTGGATACGCTGCTGGGTAGAAAGGAAGAACTGAGAAGGATGTGATTGCACGACATGACTGGCTGTTCTGTGTACCCGTTCGACTCAGAGCATGGATGCTCCTCCGTCGTCACCGGGGGGATCAGGTCATGTCTTCCGGGACTGGAGGGTTGAGATCCGCCTGCCATCCACGCAGGGCTAACCGGGCGATCTGGGCCTACACGTTGAACCGGAAATCGATGATGTCCCCGTCCTGCACGACATAGTCCTTACCTTCGAGCCGGGCAAGTCCTTTCTCCTTGACCTTCACCATCGAACCCAGGCCAGCCAGGTCGCTGTACCTGGTAACCTCAGCCCGGATGAACCCACGCTCGATGTCGGTGTGAATCTTGCCTGCCGCCCTCCTGGCGTCCGTGCCCCGGCCGACGGTCCAAGCCCTGACCTCGTCCGCGCCGACGGTAAAGAAAGAGATGAGGCCGAGAGTCTCGTAGGCCGCCTGGATAAGGCGATCGACCCCCAGTTTGTCGATGCCGAGATCCGCCATGAAAAGCTCCCTATCTCCGGCCCGCAGTTGCGCGATCTCCATCTCCGCCCGTCCGCACACCTCGATCATCCGCAGCCCCCGCTCGGCGGCCAGCTCGTCCAACCGGTCCTTGCCCGGATAGCTGCAGGCCTTCAGCTGGGCCTCATCGATATTGACGGCGAGGACCACGGGCTTTTCGGTGAGCAGGTTGAACGTCTGGAATGTCGCCCTCTCGTCCGCCGTCAGGTCCACATCCTGCAGCGCAACGGCGTTCTCCAGACTGGACAGGCACCTGCGGATCAGCTCAGTCTCCGTTTCGTTCTCCCGGGTGATCTTCTTGCCGCCCTCAATCCGCCTGATCCGCCGCCCCAGCAGGGCCATGTCCGATAACAGCAGTTCCAGGTCCACGGTCTCCACGTCCCGCACCGGGTCGATGGAACCGTCGACGTGGATCACGTCTCCGGCCTCGAACGCCCTGACCACGTGGACCAGCAGGTCAGCGCTCCGTATGCCCTCAAGGAACTGGTTGCCGACGCCCTCGCCCTTGCTCGCTCCCTTGACAAGCCCGGGAACGTCGCTGAATTGCACCTGGGCATAGGTCGTCTTGCGCGGCGCATACAGGGCGGAGAGGAAGTCCACCCTCTGGTCTGGCACCGCCGCGGCGGCCGCGTTGGTGTCGGCCCTGCCGCTGAGGTACCTCGACGTTTGGACTCCCGCGCCCGTGACGAGATTGAAGACGGTGGTCTTGCCGGACATGGGCAACCCGATGATCCCACTGGTAAGCACGCGATTACCTCCGCTAAGAGCCTGGCCGCACCAGGCAAGTATCTCTCAGCGAGCGTAGCTTTTCAACGGGATGGTGCGGTATGCGCTGCCGTCTGCCGAATGAGCAATGCCCGGAAGGTCGACTCCAGCTCCAGCGCGAGCCCGCGTCGCCGGTTCTCGCCAAGGCCCATGTACGGCCGGTTACCCAGTAGCCGGACGAGCCCTCCCGCATCATCCGGCTCGGAAACACATACGTGCCGCGTGCCGTCCGGTAGGTTTCAAGATGCGCAACGGCGCTCTCAAACCAGCTATGGGTGACGGCACCGGGAAAGTGCGCCAGGAGCTCCAGCCGCTGTACCAGCATGCCGGCCTGCCAGCCGTGCCTCGTCAGGATGATCTTCCGCAGTCGATCGTAGTCGGGCTTCGGGCCGCTCACTGTGCCACCTGATCATGGACTCGACCATCGTGGAAACCAGCACTTCGCGGTACTATGAACTCGGCTACGACCGCCAGTGGATCATCGTCTCGGCGGCCCA
Source organism: Bacillota bacterium (assembly GCA_030691635.1). GTDB lineage: Bacteria > Bacillota > Sulfobacillia > JAUYEF01 > JAUYEF01 > JAUYEF01. The sequence goes on along the minus strand of JAUYEF010000173.1, from coordinate 1,499 downwards.
CGAGGGCCGCAGAGACGGTACCGCTGCTACAACAGGATTTCGCCCAACATCACCTGCCACAGCCCCATGGTCGACGCGGAGAGCCTGGAGGCCGAGGTTGGGAAGCAGGTGTTGGAGTTCTTCCGCAACCCGTCTGTCAGGGGACGGATCGAGAAAGCGGCGCGCGAAGCGGCGGAGAAGGCGGCCGCGCCGCTGGCCAAGGAGATCTTCGTGCTGAGGACCGAGATCGGCCGGCTCTCCGGGATCTGTGACGCCCTGTTCGGGGACCACTATGAGGAGCGGATCATCACCCGGGAGCAGTTCGTCGCCAAGAACGCGGAGTACTCGGAACGCATGGAGGAGCTGAAAGGGAGGCTGGACCGTCTGTGGAGGCGGAGCGGAGAAACCGCGAGGCCATGCCGGCGCGGTATGCGTTGCTCCAAGGGAGTATGCCCGACGTGGCTGCGGGGTGGGACAGGCTGTCTTTAAGCCAGCGCCACCTGGTCCTCAGCAAGCTGTTGGTCGAGGTATCGTCGGCAGGCAGGCGGTGACCCTCTCCATCCTCGGGCATGCGCTCCCCTTACGGGCGGCGCGCGTCAACCAGACCTGGTATGTCGGCCAGGAGTACACGCGCCTGGACTGGCAGGCCAGCGGGTGGACCGATAGGCAGCTCCGGTACTTGACTGCGAACTACGGGCGCGTCCCGGCGGGGAAAATCGCCTACAGACTGGGCAAGGGAATCGACTCGGTGTACACGATGGTCTATGAGCTGCGCAAACGGAGAGAGCTTGTCTGACGTAGGCGTATTGCAGTCTGCTTCTCTCTTCTACGTAGAGCATTCTAGCTGTTGTCCCGCGGAGTACATAGTGGTACCCTCTCGCAGCCTTAACTTCTCCTATGTCGAGATTGGTCGCTTAATTCCTGTCGTCGGTCACGCTCCGTGTCGCCGCTTTGCTCACGCAGCGTGTCGCAATCTCCCCGTAGCGCTCTAGTTTGCGGTCTCATCCTGTAATTCCAGTAAGGCCTGCTTGACCGTTGATTCCTCGATGATCTTCCGCTGCTCCAAGAACCCCGCCAGCAAGGCTGCGGTGCAGAGGTTGTTGACCTGACGCGGGATTCCCTTTGTGTACTGGTAGATGAGCCTCGCCGCGTCGTCCGAGAAGAGGGCGTGGCTGACCCCGGCCACCTTAAGATGGTGCTGGATGTAGCCTTACCAGGGAGCTCTACTGCTCTTGAGCCAAGAACAGGCCAATGTGCCTGGTCAACTGCCTCTTACCGTTGTCTATGCTGGAGCAACAGCAACCACGCTATCGCCAGACCATTGACCCCCCACAGAATGAGGGATATCGGACTGAGTTCTCTCCCGAGAGCCCAACTGATGCAGCGGTTGAGTGACCCAAACAAGAAAAGGACCGATAGTGCCTTAAGTAGTACCTTAAGCGGTAGGTCTTGTATGTAAGTCAGGCATGCTCTGAGCAGCTTCGTTCGGCAAGGCCTCCCCCGGCGAGGATGGAAGCAAC
>JAUYEF010000159.1 GCA_030691635.1 Bacillota bacterium | reverse complement strand
CCTTCCGGCGGAAGCTGGTCCTTGAGCTGGCCGAGTTTCTGCTGAAGCGTGATCTTGAGCGCCAGTTGGCACAGTTCCGGCGTGATGCCCAGCTTCTTCGCGGCTGCGGCATCTTTGGCGCCGGCGACGACCATCTCCAGCAGGTGCCCCACATCGGCCGCGGTCGTGGAGTTGGAGGCCTCAAGGGGATGGTCAAGCGGTGTGGTAGCTGTGGGAGGAACGTTGAACCGGTGCGCTGTCCCCGTCATTCCAATAGAGCGGCAGAACTCGTTGACCTGGTCGATCCCGACGAGGTCGACGATCTTCCCGGTGCATGTGTTGTCGCTGACGATGATCATCATCATGATTGCGTCATACAGAGTGATCGTGAACCCTGGACGCAGCAGGTAGAAGCACCCGCTCTGGTTATGCTGGTATTTCTCCTCGATAAGGAACGGGTCATCGAGCGAGAGCTTGCCTTTGGCAATCTCCGCGAGTGTTGCCATCATGATTGAGATCTTGCGCGTGCTGGCAGATGTGACCTCAGCATGGCCGCCCCGGTCGGCCGATCGTCCCGTTCGCAAGTCCTTGAGATACCAGTAGGTCTTGAATGGCTGCGCATCGCAAAGCTCGTTAAGTCGCCGCGTCAACTCGTGCACAACGAATCCCCCCATCGGCCCTAGTCCGCAGACTGAGGGTAGAGCGCTTCTACGCCAACGGCACATACCCCTTTCCATGGGGGTGGCCCCTTGGGGGGGCGGGAAGGACCATCCAGGTAGCCGGCGGAGCGTAGTCCTGCGTTATTCCAGGTCAGGTAGTTTCACGCCAAGGGAGACCGCATCCGGGGACGGTCTCCCTCCTTCCTGTTTATGGTTATTTGCCGGATCCAAGCATCGCGAGCGGGACACCAGTGGCTGCGGCCGTCAAAGGCGTCAGGCTGACGAGGTCATCTGGCGAAACCTCGGCGAAGTTCTTCTTCCCTAGCAGCCGAACGCCCAGTTCGATTTCCTCACGTAAGGCCTGCAGGAAGCGGAAGAGCCCTGTAGCGGCCTTTTCAACGTAAGAACATTGTCCTTTTCATCTGCCGCGTACTTGAACAGACTGGCGGTCGACAGGTCAGCGGGCAAGCCTTCCAGTTGAGCATACAAGAGCGCAGCCTGACCGAAGTACACGGCATCGGCACCCAGCGCGCAGCCTTCAGAACGCGACCCGAGTCCCTTAGACCGCCGGAAGCCACAAGCGATACCTTGCCTGTCAGTAACGCCCTCGCCGGGGATCGTGGTCAAGTCCATCCCTCCGACTCCCGCCCCCGCAGTGGGGGCAGTGTTTGGAGGCTACTTCTGTCCGGGCGCAGGCGTTTCCTTGGGTGCGGGATAAGCAAAACCCGCCGGGCGACCGGCGGGCTCAAGGTGCGCCACTGGTGACGCCGCGCTGTGTCGGGCCAACCGGTAGACACTCGGACTTGCCTTAATGCGTTATCAGGTAACGTTCCGCCTCGGGCGAGAAATCCATCCCCAATCCCGGAGCCTGGGGTATATCAACCCACCCTTTCATGGGTTGCGCTGTGTTCTGGAAGAGGACGTCTTCCGTTTTCCACATCAGATAGTGAAACTCCACGCGCGTGCCGTTGGGCACGGCTGCCTGAAGGTGCATATTGTAATGAGGCCAACCGCCCCCGTTGGCGATCGGCAGGTTGTACGCGCGAGCGAGGGCGGCTACTTTCAGCGCCTCGGTGTAGCCGCCGACGTAGCACACGTTGGGCTGGCTGTAGTCCACGGCTCCGTTCGCAATGAGCTCTCGGTGATGCCAAACATGCCCCAGGGTCTGTCCGGCCGCGATGGGAACGGACGTGTTTCGTCTGAGGTCGGCCAGAAGACGGTAGTCGTTGCCGTACACCGGCTCCTCAAACCAGCTCACGTTGCAGTCCTCAATCAACTTGCATAGCCTCAGGGCATTCGGGTAGTTGAAGAGATAGTTGGCGTCTATCATCAGCTCTGTCCGGTCCCCGATGGCCTCGCGGACCGCACGGACCCTCGCGGCGTCCTCCGCGGGGTCGGCGGCGCCGTTTATCGCCACAACCATCTTCAGCTTGTCGTGTCCTTCCCCGACCAGCATCCTTGCGACTTCCACGAGTTCCTCACGGCTGTACTCCATCAACCCGAACGTGATATACGCGCCAACCCTTGTCCGATAGCCACCGAGCAGGTAAGAGGTCGACACGCCGTAGTACTTGCCGCGAATATCCCACAGTGCGGTGTCGATCGCGCTGACCGCCGAGCTCCATGCCCCGGTCAGGGTTCGCACGTTGAACGCCCGGTAGAGATCGCTCCAGACCCGCTCGCTTGGTAGGGGATCGCGCCCGACGAGGAAAGGACCTGCCTCGCGGTTGATGAAGGCAACCACTCCGTCCCTGAGGATGTGCCCGGTGAGACCATACCCAACGAGACCATCATCGGTTTCTATGCGGGCCACGACAGCCTCCCTGTGCATCGGTTTCGACCTGAGTGGCACCTTAACAGGAACGCGATACGCCGCAGCCTCAACCTTAGAGATCCTCAAGAGCAGGAACCTCCCTCTTCACGTACAGGTAGTCCCCTCAGCAAGCAGCCAGAAAACCTAGCTTCGGGCACCGGGCACTCTTGCGAGAACGGTCAAGATCCGCTCAACGTCGCTTGCGTTGTTGTAGAGATGAAACGACATCCGGAGTCCGAACCGGCGGATCGTATGTCGTATGCCGTTGTCGTTGAGCAGCTTGCTGCACTCGGGAATAGATGCGCCACCGGGGGGCGGCGCGCAGACGACCACGTGTGATAACTCGCTTGGATTGGTGGAACTCACAAGCTGAAAACCCATGTGAGTAAGTCCCTCGGTCAGATCCCCGGACAGCCTCAGCACATGGGCCTGAATCTGTTCGACGCCTATCTCCAAGATGTGGTCGAGCCCGGCGTCGAGCGCGTGAATGGCCAGGTAGTTATAGTTGCCCATATCAAACCGCCTCGCCCCGGCGGCCAGCTTATAGGCAATATCGCCCTGAACATACTCGTGTTCATCCCCAAGGTCGACACCGAAACGTGATAGTTGCATAGGATCAAGGTTAGCCGCGTCACGGCAGTACAGAACCCCCAATCCGTAGAGGCCGAGCAGAGATTTGCTCGTCGCTGACGCGAGCGCGCTGATCGGGGTCCGACGGACATCGAGCGGCATGATCCCGAAAGACTGAACGCCGTCCACCATCAGAAAGATGCCGCGTTCCTTGCAGAAACCGGCGATCCCATCAAGATCGACCCGGCCTCCCGTGGCGAACGAAACCGAAGCAATCCCGATTGCCTTGGTATCCGCATCCGCGGCACGCTCAAGCTGCTCAAGCGTAACCACCGGGCCCTCTAGCGGGAGCGTCTTGATCTTGACGCCACAACGCCGCAACGGTAGCCACGGGTACACATTGTTGGGGTGCTCGAAGTCAGGAGTGATGATGGCATTGTCTCCGGCCTCCCACGGGAGAGAGGCGATGACCGAAGTGATGCCGTGGGACGTGTTCTTCGTGAAGGTGATGTCATCGGACTCGGCCCCAAGGAGCGACGCTACCTTTGCCCGTACTCTTTCCACTTTCTCAAACCACAGGTGTTTGTTGTCGAGACTCCTTTGGCGGTCGTCCAGGTATGCTTCGATCGCCGCGCGAACCCTGTTTGACATTGGGTTGCGGGCCGAGATGTCCACGTAGGTAAGGGCTGTTGCTGCTGGGAACTCCTGACGAGCTTTTTCGAATACTGTCAACATGCTCCCCCCGTTTGGCGCGATGCGGCTCATGCCTTCGTTCACTGGTCTGGGCCGCTCCTTCTACTGATTACCGGTACCTCGAACACTCCCCGACCGGACCTGAAGCGTCACTCGCCCGCCGGCCCAAGGAGCAGGGCTGCAAGGGATGCGTAGAACGCCGTCGCCTCAAGCACCTGGTCGACCGGGACGTTTTCGTTGACGGAGTGGGCTATTCTCATGTCGCCGGGACCGTAGATTATCGTTGGAACGTGGGCCTCGTTGGTCAGAAAGGTCATGTCCGTTCCGCCCTCGACGCCAATCAACCTGGCGGGCCGCTTGCTCAGGGCCTCACATAGCTCAAGAGCCGTTTGGACTAGGGGATCCGAGGGATCCGTGTCTGCGGGCTCTTTGTCCATCCCAAGGTTGACTAGCTCATAGGCAAAGGTGGGATCGGAAACCCGAAGGCAAGCCACTATCTCCTCGATCTCTTCGTCCAGTTGCCGGGGGCCTTCGCCAGGTATGCGCCTCCGGTCGACGGTCATCTCGGTGCGGTCGGGAATGGTATTGTGCTTGGTGCCGCCGCTGATGATGTTCACACTAACCACCGGACTGCCGAGCAGTGGGTGGCGTTTGGCGCGGAGGCGCTCGTGGAGCTCCTCTATTCCTAGCGCCAGCCGCGACGACCGGTAGATGGAGTTGACTCCCCTATCGGGGTCGGAGGAATGGGCGGCGACGCCATGGACCACGACTAGCCGCCGGTTGCTGCCCCGGTGGGCATTGGATACATTGCACTCCGTGGGCTCACCCACCACCGCAAAGTCGGGGCTGCGTCCTGCCATGCCGGTCCTGACAAAGTGAGCGGTGCCCTTCCCGCCCCCTTCCTCCCAGATGACAGGCGTGAAGAGCAACTCCCCCCTAAGAGGCAGGTCAAGGTCCCTGAGCACCGCGAGGGCTCCCATCATGCCTGCGAGGCTGCCCTTGGCGTCACACGCGCCGCGGCCGTACATGAGCCCGCCATCCTCTTGTCCCGACCACGCGTCAAACTTCCACGGTACGTTGCCAGCAGGGACCGTATCCATGTGCGTGTTCCAGAGCAGGCATGGCCGGTCACCGGAGAAACGAAAGCTGCAGAGCGCATTGGGACGGCCGGGAACCACGTACTGGTACTCGACCCTTGCTCCCAACGCCTTCATCTTGTCGCCCACGTACTGGGCCAGGGCTTCCTCGTTGCCCGGGGGATTGACGGTATTGTGATGAATGCACTCTCGCAGTTGTGCAAGGATGTTCTGCCGTCGCTCGCCGACTGCCGCACTAACCTGTTTGATAAGTTCCCGCATCTCGTGAGACCTCCCTTACGAAGGCCCTGCTTGGCCGGAGCGATCAGGCGCCGTCCCAGCTACGCATTCGAGAGCCGCTCATCCCGCCCTTTCGCCCGAGTAAGGCTATGCGCCCACCTCAAGCGGGCTCTTGATCCTTGCCAGAAGCGCAAGAACACTGTATGCAGCAACCATGCTGGTCTTGGGATTGGTCGGCATCGGGCGGGCCCGAATTTCTATGGATGCCGAGCCAAAGGACCCCTCGACCTCGATCCGATGCACGTTGAGGTGGAGGCCCGGGTCCGCGACCACCACCTGGCGAACGTGATCAGTTCCGCCCATGGCGAGGCTCAACGAGGCAGCGACATTTGCGTTCTGCGGAAAGCCGGCCACTGCCTGTGGCACCGTACCTTCGAAGACCGTCTCCGCGCAGGCTAGTCCCGCGATGTCCCTGCCCTTCAGATAGGGCGCCCCGGCCAGTGCTCTCGGCGGCTTGAGACTTGTGAAAACGGCGTCGGACTGCTGCCCCAATGCTGCGGCCCGGATCAGGTCCAGGCCGCCGATGGCCCCGGACGGAACGTAAACCTTGACGCCCCGGCTAACGGCTCTAGCCAGCAATCCGGTCAGAAACCTCTTGTCGGTCAGCGCACCTGAGCTCAGTACGATAAGCGACGAGCCGTGGTCAAGGCACGTCCCCGCGCACTGACGTAGGGCGTCACACGTGGCCGCCTCGACAACGTACTCCGGGCCTGCCGCAAGCATCTCATCCAGGCTTCCGGCCGCTACGCAGCCAAGGTCGGCCGCCAGGGCAGCTGCCCGGGAGGGCTGAGGCTCATCGAACACCGATACGACGCGGTAGTCCCTCACCAGTCCGCCGTGGACCGCCTCCCCGACCAGACGCCCAATGGCCCCGCACCCGATAATCGAAACCGAAGACATCGTCACTCCCCCTCGTGCGCGCCTTCGATCGGGACTCAAGATCCGCCTAGCTTTCTGCCGTCAACTGGCCCACAACCTCTTGGATACGGCGGACCACCACGGGAGCCTCGCTTGTGGCAAGGGTCAAGGGGTCAAGCGCTATGGCGTCCAGGTCGTGAGTCCTAACCACAATCGCGGGCCGACCGCTGCGCAGGAGTCGCACGGCGTCATTTCTTTGCTTGGTCGCATTTATCTCGCGGAAGCGAACCACAGCGATTGGTACAGGTTGGCCCGAATCAGACGGGAAACTCCTGGAGGCGTCGATCCCGGGCACATGGGCGAGCGCGTCGACGATGGAACGAACCGTTTCCTCGGCCTCACCCTGCTGCTGGGACTCATCTCGCTTCAGAGCGCACTCCACAGCCGCGACAATGCCCGCGATGCTCTCCTTCTGGACTTTGAGGGCCCGGAGCACGGTGTAGTTGGGTGGGCCCACCGCGACGCAGGCGTCGATCAACTGCTTCTTCCCGACGATCAGTCCCGTGCTCTGCGGACCCCGCAGCCCCTTGCCCCCGCTAAAGATGACCAAGTCGGCTCCTCGTTGAGTGAACTCCCAGAGGCTCGACACCGGTGGGATCTGGGAGGCTGCGTCCACGACCACGGGTAGGTTGTGCCTGTGGGCGATCTGGACGGTTTCCTCGAGAGTCAGGCAACCCTCCCTTACTTTGTGGCCGCCCCGAAAGAAGAAGTAAAACACGGCGGCTGACCTTGGCGTGATTGCTGCCTCCAGTTCGTCGGAGCTTGTCTGGTTGACGAACCCGAAGTCGACCACGCGGGCGCCAGTTCCCAAGATCGCCAGTTCGTACGGGTTACGGTGGTTGCGGTGGATCAGGATCTCGTTGCGTTCCGCCTGGGGCAGCCGGCGCACCGCTGTTGTGTCGCCGGCGGTCATGCACGCCGCCGAAGCAACCTGCAACGCGGCCGCAGCTCCGCAGGAGATGTAGGCGGCCTCATTTCGGGTCAGCTCAGCAATCCTTGCGCCGGCGCGGGACTGCAGTTCGCGGATATCAACAAAGTGATGTGCGGCCTGAACCATGGCCTCCAGCACCTCATCGGGCATGAGACTGCCGCCCGAGACCGTCTTGTAGCCAGACGCGTTGATGATCTTTGTGACGCCGAGTTTCTCGTATATGTCCATGAGCGGTACCGACTCCTTTACCGTGGTTACCGCACCGCTACGCTGCAACCGGGCGGCCTATCTCATTCACGCGGCATGGCGCCTCTCGCCGGCCGGTGGTCCAGGCCGATCATCACTCACCGGGCAACAACTCCCGTTACCCCTGCCGTCTCAGCACCTTGCCGGCCAAGGCTCCGGTATGCACTCCATTCTCCACGGCAACACGACCATTGACTATGACAACGTCAAGCCCAACCGGGGAGTGGACCGGATCGGCATATGTCCCGGGATATGCTATTGTCTGCGGGTCAAACACTAGGATGTCGGCCCAGGCCCCCAGCCTAATGACCCCTCGGTCGTGAATGCCCAGGGCCGCTGCCGGGGCCGACGAGCACTTGCGGACCGCGTCCTCAAGCGGCAACACGTGCTGCTCGCGCACGTAGTAGCCAAATACCTGCGGGTACGAGCCGATGTTGCGCGGGTGCACGGCCCCTTTGGGGGTGCCATCGGTCGCGGTCGAGTCCGTGGAAACGATGGCCAGAGGATGGGCCAGCAGGGTCTTCACGTCGGCGTCGCTCATCGAGTTACGGCACGTCCGTGTCAGGCCCTCATCCTGAATGACCAGGTCACAGACGGCGTCAACCGGGTCGCGTCCGGTATGATCGGCGAACTCCTGGATGTTCACTTCATAGAGATCCGGGTTCGTCGAGTAGACGATCGTGTGGTTGGCCCACCCACGGAGCTTGGCGGAATTCGTCCAGCCGGGAATGCCCACTGCTATGTCCTGCCTGATCCTCTCTCGTGCCGCAGGGTTACGCAGCAGGGAGAGCATCCCCTGCGGGCCGCCTTCGCACACCCACGGGGGCAGCACGTTCCGATGCAAGTAGCCAATGCCCGAGTAACGCCACGGATAGACGTCGAACTGGATGTCAACCTCCCGCGCGCGGGCGTCCTCGATCTGCTTGAGGATCTTGCTCGACCAGCCCCACTGCTCGGGCCCCGCCACCTTGAGGTGAGATATGACGCCCTTGCAGCAGGCCTTTTCTGTCACTTCGATAGCCTCGTTGACCCCATCCACGATCTTCGAGGTCTGCTCCCTCATGTGGGTCATATAGAGGCCGGGCGAGGCCGCCTTCATCAGTTCGACGACTTCACCGGTCTTTGCATTTCGACCGGGGGGGTATTGGAGGCCCGTGGTCAGCCCAAAGCAGCCGTCCGCCATCCCCTGGGCCACCGCCGTCTTCATCTGCTCTAGCTCCTCGGCGGTCGGATCAGGCCTTTCGCCGCCGCTTCCCTCGGGGCCCATTACGAGAGCACGGACGCTTCCGTGACCTATGCACTGGGCGATGTTGATCCCCAGTCCCTTGCTCTCCACGTCACAAAAAAAAGAAGCGAAGTCAACCCAGTCCTCCCCGGGAACCGCGGTGCGGTGCGGTGCCGACGAACCTCCGCAGTGCCCGACCCCGGTAGTCGTAATGCCTTGCTTGACGGCGGTCTCCGCTTTCGGGTGCTGGTAGATAGTCCTGTCCGTGTGCGAATGGATGTCGACCACCCCCGGGGTCACAACACGCCCCGAAGCGTCAATCGTGCGCAGCGCCGGGCCCTCCAGACCGGAGGCGACGGCGACGACCCGTCCGTCCTGAATGCCGACGTCCGCCCTGAACCACGCGTTTCCGGTCCCGTCTATCACCCGGCCGCCCTTGATGAGGATGTCAAACACGTTCTATCCCTCCCGAGTGCTGATATGAGGTTGGCTCTTGACCGCTAGATTCGCGTTTCGCCAGTGGGGAGCGGCATTGAATCGGTCGGACCCCCTCTCCCCGGTCAGAGTGGTGAAGATGGGCACAGAGGCCGCTGAGCCTGATCGTTATCGCGGCGGCCTATCTATGAGAGAACGGACGGGCACTCATCACGCGGGTGGATGCGGAGGTGCCAATATCGGCTCGACTGCGTGCTGAGAAGGACTAACAAGGTACTGGCTCGAGGTGCCCCGGCGTTGGGCCCCCACCTGTTCGGTCAAGTTCCTGCACCAATCATACGCCTCCCTTGACATCGGTTGAAGGAGTGGTACTTGGCCGACCGTCGTCCTAATGGTATTTTGGTCCCCGTCTTCTGTCAACCGCACTGCTCCATCCATATCCGCTTGATCTCGGTGATGCTGCCGCGGTTTAGATGCCCAGCGAAGGAACCCCAGCAGGGACGGGG
>JAUYEF010000104.1 GCA_030691635.1 Bacillota bacterium | reverse complement strand
AGGGTCGCTTGCGCCCACTGCTCTTGAGTCGCGCGACTGTGCTGCCGCGCGCCGGCGCCGATTCGTAGACTCGAGATTGTATCCCCGCTGAGCGTAGAACGCGGTCCACGTACTGGGCGGCCGCAGTCTCGTTCCCGGGCGGGTTTGTTGTATCAATCCTGATCAAGTCGCTGAGAAAACCTGCTATATCCGGCATGGCCATGTGAAGCGACACCTCCCTGAGTGGTCTTGTTTCTGGATTCCGGCAGGTTTTCCTAGCATGCACAAGTGCTTTTCGCTCCCCAACAGAGGAGAAGCCAAACGCCGAATGAAATATATTCGGACGAGTGTTGGATGCCGAAACACACAGCGGCATCTGACGTATTCTGTCATGTTCTTGACCAGCATGAACTGGAGGTATGAGCGATGGGGCTTCTCAGGCGGATTTGGACGATCATCATGGGGTGGCTTGGGATCGGGGTGTCTTCTCTGGAAGATCCTGAAGCGCTCCTCGAAGCTGCGCAAAATGAGCTCGAGGAAAAGCTTAGGACTGTCAAGCTCCAGGGAGTGACCGCAATCCAGCAGAAGAACCAGCTGGAGATGATCCTCAAGGACAGGAAACAGGAGCTCGCCACACTTGAGCAAAAGGTGAAGGTGGCCGTTGAGACCGGCCGTGACGATCTGGCCGAGACCCTCATGGTCGAGCAGATGGAGTCCGAGAAGTCGGTCGTGGAGATCGAGGCGCAATTCAGCCAGGCTGTACAGATGTCGGACGACGTGAAGAAGCAGGTCAAGCGGTTCGAAGAAGAAGTGCAGCGCAAGTATCAGGAGAAGCTCCGCCTCAGGACCCAGTGGAAGCAGGCTCAGATCACGGAGAAGCTGAACGAGGCGCTGTCAGGCATCTCGACCGCAGCGACGTCGGACGCCTTTGACCGCGCCAAGGAGAAGATCCAGGAGAAGCAGGCCAGGGCGGCCGCGATCACCGAGATGGGCCGCGAAAGCGTGAAGTCCAAGATCGCGGAGCTCGACGCCGATGTGGCCAGGCAACAGGCCAAGGAGCGTCTGGCCAAGATGAAAGCGGAGATGGCTGGGAGCGATAAGAAGTGAGCACCGGTACCCGGATCGCGCGTTTTCTTGTGATCGTGTTGCTGCTCGTGGGGTTCGGCTACGGCGTATACACAAAATACGTCAAGCCTGCCCCCGAGCAGGTCTTACGGGAGAAGACGTCGCAGATAGACCGCGCTCCTTCGCTGTCAGTCGTGGTTGATTCCTGGATCGGGTCCATGCCGGTCCAGCTCATCAAGGCCAGGGGCCATGACCAGGAACTCGGTTTCAACCTGAAGGTGAGTTACGCCGAGTCCGACCTCGATCGCATGACTATGCTCTCCAAGAACGAAGTCGATGCGACTTCGATCGCGGTCAACTCCTGGGTGAAGCACCAGGACAAGTTCAAGGACACTGGGGTCGCCGTGCTGAAGATCGACGACAGCTACGGGGCGGACGCGCTGGTGGTGAACTCCGGCAAGGTCAAGACAGTGAACGACCTGGTCAACAAGAAGGTCGCGTTCGTGCAGGACGGCATCGGGGAGTATTTCCTGTACTACCTGCTGAAGATCGTCGGCCTGGGCCCCGCAGACGTGATCACTGTGCCGCAGAAGGACATGAAGGGCGTTGTGGCCGAGTTCAAAGCTGGTCGCGTGGATGCCGTCGTTTCGTGGGAGCCCGAGATCACGACTCAGCTGCTGGTGGTGCCGGCAGCCAAGAGGCTTGTCTCTACGAAGGAAGCCGCCAACCTGATAGTCGACGTCGGCATCGTCACGCGAAAAGCCATAAGCGAAAAGCCTGATCTTGTGGAGAAATTCGTGAAGGCCTGGTTCTGGGCGATACGGTACATGACCGAGCACCCGGACGCGGCCTACGAGCGACTTGCCGAGACGCTTCCGAAGGACGTGTACGGTACCCTCGCCAAGCAGGACCTCGTGGACATGTTCAAGGGCGTCAAGATGACGACCTTCTCAGAGAACCAGAAGACGTTCGGGCTCGCCGGGGTCGCTGAAGACATCACGCCGGCCATCGAGACCGCGAACCAGGTGTACGTGGGCACCGCGAAGATGACGACAAGGTTGGATCCCGCCAAGATGGTGCACGCAGGGTTCATCGGGCGCCTGGGCAATGATCCGACCGTGGTCCCGACACTGGACCCGACGATAAGCGGCGTGAAGAAGCCCGAACCCGAGAAGCCACCCGAACTGGGTAAGGTCCAGGCGGGCGAGGTCGAGGGCAAGACCGAAGCGGTGGCCCAGCTCGCGGTGGACAAGATCCACTTCACGTCGGGCAGCTCGGCGCTCGACCAGAACTCAAGAGCCATTCTCGACCAGGTAGCGTCGACCATGAGGCACTTCCCGGCATACTACCTGCTCACAGAAGGTCATACGGATAGCGACGGGGACGACAACTCAAACCTGAGGCTATCTCAGCAGCGGTGTGATTCCGTCAAGGCGTACCTTGTGAGCAAGGGATTCCCCGAGAACCAGTTCATCACGCGTGGTTTCGGAGAATCGAAGCCCCTCGCGCCCAATGCCACCGCGGATGGGAAGGCGCAGAATAGGCGCACTGAATTCCGCTTGGTCGCGCAGAAAGGCCAGTGGTAGGCGGGAGCCAGCGGTAGACGTGAGCGGCCCTGGACGCCGGTAGCCAGTGAGCAGGAGGAAGCGGGCATGAGTGAAGCCAACGGCAATGTGATCAAGGCCATACTTGTGCACCCGCTTTCTCTGCTGATCCTGGGTGGAAGCCTCCTGGCGGCATGGATGTTCGATTTCTGGCACATCCTGCTGCTGGGTCTGGCGGTCGAAGTGTGGCTTGCCTTTACCTGGCTGTCCAGTGAGAAGTTCCGCGAGGAAGTGCGGGCACAGGTCATCTACATGAAGCTCAAGGATCTCGACGACAAAGCGATCCGGGCGATCAGGTCGGTTTGGGAAAGGTCCTGGGGAGTCAGGCAACAGGACTCGCGCATCGCCAGGCTCCACAAGGGAAAAGAGGGCATCCTGCAGGCGTACCGTTCGTCTTCCAGTGGTAGCCGCGTGCTGATGGGCGACATGGTCGAACTGGCTCTGAAATCGGCGATCAGCTACGTGGAGCTGTACAAGGCGTGCAGGTCCCTGATGCAGACGTCCTCCCAGGCCACTCTCAAAGAGTCTCTGCGAGAACTCGACGGCCTCCAGGCCCGAGCGGCGCGGACAAGCGACGCACGGGCACGGGAGGAGTACAAGAAGGCCATGCAGTTCAAGGAAGAGGAAGTGCAGGCGTACGGCAGGACACTGGCCCAGATCGAGGCGCTCGTTGCGCGTATGGACAAGATCGAGGCGGCTCTCTCCGGGATCCGGAGCAAGATGGCTGCGGTGTCGACGTTCGAACTGAAAGACTACGACCGTGAAGTCGAACTGCTGCGCAACGAGGCGACATCCCTTGAGAGCGCCGTTTCCGAGATGACAAGCACGAAGTAATAACTAGTCCACCCCCATAATAGTATTTATTGTCATCTGCGACGGGGGTGGAAGCCGTGCCTTCCAGGATGTTTCGTCAGAACCGATCAAGCCTCAGGCGAGTCGCCTCGAGGCTTGGCTTGTTTGTCGAGGACCTGAGGTCTTCCCGGCTATTCTGGCAGGTCGTCGTTTCTGCCGCCATCTTCGTCGTCGTGGTCGGCGTCAGCCGCCTGCCCCTTCTGACAGCCGACCTGGTGGTCCGGGGGGTCCGCTACGCCGTGACCGACGAGTACGACTTCGTCGAAGTGACGAAGCGCTTCCCCAGCGTGGACGAGGTGCGCACCAACTACCTCCAGAAGATCGTGGACTGGCTTAAGAGCACCCGGCCGGAAAAGCCGCAGCAGGTTCGCGAGACCCCCATATGGCCGGTGGAAGGACAAGTCATAGCGAGCTACGGGTGGAGGCTCGATCCCGCGACCAAACAGGAACGCCTGCATGAAGGGATCGATATCCAGGCGTCCGAGGGAACACCCATCAGGGCCGTGCTGAGCGGTGTGGTGGCGAGCGTGAGGGAGAGCCCCACTTACGGCAAAGTCATGGAAATAGACCACGGAGGTGGGATCTCAACTCTATACGCGCACTGCCAGGAGATCGTCGTCCCTGCTTCGGCCAAGGTGAAGCAGGGGGACGTGATAGCGAAAGTCGGGAAGACCGGGAACGCCACAGCGCCGCACCTTCACCTTGAGGTGATCGAGAACGGGAGGCCCATCGACCCGCTCAGGAAGCTGCTCGAGGGCGGCGCCTGAGATACCCCGTGGTATCCGTACCGGTCTTTGGCACGAAGTTCGGTATCGGGTGGCCGTTTCTCGTGTTGCTCGCGGTCTACTGCCTGCTCGGGATGGCCCGTGAGGCGGTCATAGCGCTCCTGTCCGTGGCCTGCCACGAAGTCGCACACGCCCTCGTGGCGTCCGCCTATGACATCAGGGTGGAATCAGTCGAACTGGTTCCATTCGGAGGCGTGGCGCGAGTGTCCGGTCTCATGGAGTTCGACCCCCGTGTGGAGACATCGGTTGCGCTGGCGGGCCCGGCAAGCAGTTTCCTGCTTGCGGCGTTGGGGGCGGCCCTGATGCGGGCCGGCATTGCGCCCCAGGATACCGGCCTGATCGTTGACTTCAACCTCTTGCTCGGCGTGTTGAACCTGCTTCCCGCGCTGCCCCTCGACGGCGGGCGCGTGACGCGCGCTGTGCTGGCCACGCGCACGGGGTTCAGGGAAGCTACGCGCAGCACAGCGCTACTGGGCAAGGCGCTGGCGGTGCTCCTCGCGCTGGCGGCGCTGTTTCTCGTGTCGATGGGCCAGTTCTGGCCAAACCTCCTCATCATCTCCGCCTTCATCTGGGCGTTCGCCGCCGGAGAACAGGCGCGGGCCGAGTTCGCATTCTTCCGGTTCCTTCTCACCAAGAAGGAAGGCCTCGGCAAGAGCGGGATGCTGCTGCAGGAGCACTTCAGCGCGCTTTCGAGCCTTACGCTGGATAGGGTTGCACGATCTTTCTCGCCCAGGCGATACTCCGTTATCACGGTCCTGGGCAGCACGCTCGAACCCATCGGGACGGTCGACGAGACACAAGTCATCGCGGCTATCCTGAGCGGGCATGGTCGCGCGACGCTTGAGGACCTGGTCCTGGGGCTTACGCGCTAGGGGTGAGCCCCAGGACCCGGCCCCAGACCCTGGACAGCCCTACAAGCGGGGCCACTTGGTGGTACTAGGCCATTTGGTTGTACCGGGCAGCCTCGGGTATAATTGGTTTTGGGGTTAGGGCCCCACCAATTGGTTCTGGGGAGAAGGCCCCGCCGGAGGATTTGATGCTTGCGCGACTTCTTGCTTGACGTCAAACAGCCCGCCAGGTATGTGGGCGGCGAGTGGAATGTGATAAGAAAAGACCCGGGATGCGTCCAGGTCAAGTTCGCCATGTGCTTCCCCGACACATATGAGATCGGGATGTCGCACCTGGGCAGCAAGATCCTGTACCATGAGATCAACCGGCGCGACGACGCCCTGTGTGAGAGAGTTTTCTGCCCGTGGCCGGACATGGAAAAGCAGCTCAGGGCGCACGGGCGGCCGCTCGCGAGCCTTGAAAACGGTCTTGGGCTGCGGGAATTCGATGTCGTGGGTTTCACCCTGCAGTATGAGCTGACCTTCACCAACATCCTGACGATGCTGGACCTGGGCGGCATACCACTCCGATCTCACGACAGGCGCGAGGCGCTCCCACTGGTTGTCGCGGGCGGTCCCTGCGCCTTCAACCCGGAGCCGCTGGCTTCGTTCATAGACGCGTTCGCCCTGGGTGAGGGCGAGGAAGTCGTCCATGACATAATCGACGCCGTCGCGCGCCACAAGGCGCGTGGCTCTTCGAGAAGGGACTTGCTGCTAGACCTCGCGTCGTTGGAGGGCGTCTACGTCCCGGAGCTCTACGAAATGACATATCTTCCTGACGGCAGGGTCGATCATGTGGCCCCGGTGGCGCCGGGAGTGCCTGCGACCGTGACAAAGCGGGTGGTGAGGGACCTTGAGGCCCTGGACTACCCGGTATCCCCAGTCGTGCCGTTCATCGACGTGGTGCACGACCGGGCCATGGTTGAGGTCTTCCGCGGCTGCACCAGAGGCTGCCGGTTCTGCCAGGCGGGCGCGATCTACCGCCCTGTCCGCGAGCGGAACCTCAAGACCGTCACGGACCTTGCGTCCAGGACTCTTGGCTCCACGGGCTACTCGGAAGTCTCCCTCACGAGCCTCAGTTCCGGTGACTACAGTCGCATTGAAGACGCCATAGATTGCCTGCTGGGGGAGCACGCCCGCGACAGGGTCGGCGTCTCGCTCCCGAGCCTGAGGGTCGATGCCTTCTCCGTCGGTCTGGCAGACCGTGTGCAGCAGGTCCGCCGGACCGGGCTGACGTTCGCGCCAGAAGCCGGCACGCAGCGGCTCAGGGACGTCATCAACAAGAACGTGACGGAGCAGGATATCCTGAACGCGGCGATGGCAGCCTTCGAGGGCGGCTGGGGCCTCATCAAACTGTATTTCATGATCGGGCTGCCCACTGAGACTGAGACAGACATCAGGGGGATATCTTCGTTATCCAGGGAACTTGTATCCCTTTCGCAGCGGGTCAGGGGCAATCCTGCCAGGATCACCGTCAGCGTGGCAAGTTTCGTGCCGAAATCGCACACTCCGTTCCAGTGGGAGCCGCAGGACAGCGTCCAGGTGATAGAAGAGAAGCAGGCGCTGCTGGGGTCTTTGCTCAGGCACAAGAGCATCCGCTTCGACTGGCACGACGCTCGCACGAGCCTCGTCGAGGCCGCCTTCGCGCGCGGGGACAGGCGGCTGGACGCGCCGCTGGAACTGGCATGGCGGATGGGCGCCAGGTTTGACGGCTGGAGCGAGATGTTCGACTTTGGCATGTGGCAGAAGGCGTTTGGGGATACCGGCGCGGACCCTTGTTTCTACGCCAACAGGCGCCGCGACTATGATGAAACGCTTCCGTGGGACCACACCAGCGCAGGGCTTTCGAAGCGTTGGCTCATCGAGGAGCACAAGAGAGCTCTTCTGGGTGTGGTCACTCCTGACTGCCGGCGTGACGCCTGCACGGCCTGCGGTGTGTGCCCTGCCACAGGCGCATCGACGATTACGGCAGAAGGCGGGCGATCATGAGACTGCGGGTCGTCTTCTCTAAGGATGGGGCGGCCAGGTACATCTCCCACCTGGACCTCTGCCGCACGCTCGAACGAGCGTTCCGGAGGGCGAGCATCCCCGTCAGCTATAGCCAGGGTTTTAACCCAAAGCCACGGTTTTCGGTGGCGTCTGCGCTGATGCTCGGGGCACGAGCGTCGGCTGAGATCATGGACGTCCGCCTGGACGAAGACATGCGGCCGGAAGACTTTGTGTCAAAGCTGCGTTCCGCTCTTGCGCCCGGCATCCAGGTAGAGAAGGCCAGAGTGCTGGAGGCGGCGGCGCACGACTGCGCCGCGATGGTGGCGGCCGCGTACTACGTGATAGAGTTTTCCGGTCTCATTCGGGACGCCTGCGCCATGGTCCAGGCGTTTCTCGAGATCCCTTCGGTCATGGTCCAGAAACAATCAAAAGGCAAGACCAGGGCAGTGGACGCCCGTAGCGTGGTCCTGAGGATAGAGGCGCTGTCCCAAGACCAGGTCGGCGTGCTCCTCGACCTTTCCGGGCCATCGTTGAGGCCCTCAGAAGTCGCGGCGGCCCTGATACGGCTGTCGCAGGGCACGGGCGACGATGCAATCGCTGCCAGCCAGGTCGATTCTGCGATCTGCCGGCAAGAACTGTTCGCGCGGAGAAATGGAGACCTCGTTCCGCTGTTCCTGGCCTCAATTTAGAGTTGTTATACGGCCGAGCGGGTGTGGTACAATTTCTTCACAGGGAGCGCTTCGTTCGTGAAAGGTTATGGAACCCGGAATCAACCTTGCGCCGGCACCGCCGGTTTGGGAGTGAACGTTCCTGGATAAAGAGATTCTCATCAATGTGGAATTTGATGAGACCCGCGTGGCGATTCTCGAAGAGGGCATCCTTGTCGAGTATTATGTGGAGCGACCAGTCAGCCAGAGGATAGTCGGCAATGTCTACAAGGGCAAGGTCGAGAACGTCCTCCCGGGTATGCAGGCTGCTTTTGTCAATATTGGGCTTGAGAGGAACGCTTTTCTGTACGTTGACGATGCGTTCTTGAAGCCCGGCGAAGAAGACGAGGATATACCCGAAGACGTGCGCAGGATGACCATTCGAGACATCCTGCATGTCGGTCAAGAGATCAGCGTCCAGATCGCGAAAGAACCTATAGGCACAAAGGGCGCGCGGGTCACACGGCACCTCACACTGCCCGGCAGGTACCTGGTCCTGATGCCGACGGTGGACTATGTGGGCGTTTCGAGGCGCATACAGGACGAGGATGAACGCGACCGCCTGCGGAAGATGGCCGACCGCCTGAAGCCGCAGGGGATGGGCCTTATCGTCCGCACCGTGGCAGAGGGCAGGTCTGAGTCCGAACTCGGCCAGGACCTGGACTTTCTGTCGAGGCTCTGGCACAAGATACAGAGCCGGGGTCGTACTTCGGAAGCTCCCGCCCAGCTGCACAAGGACCTCGGGCTGGTGTACCGCATTGTCAGGGACCTTTTCACCGAGGATGTCGACAGGCTGTACATTGACGACAAGCACGAGTACGATAAGGTGCTTGAACTGCTCGACATCATCTCCCCGCATCTTAAGAACAGGGTGAACCTGTTCACCAGCCGCGACAGGGCGATTTTCGACCTGTACGGGCTCGAGACAGAGATTGACCAGGCGCTGAACAAGAAAGTCTGGCTGAAGTCGGGAGGCTACATAGTCATCGACCGGACCGAAGCGCTGACTTCCATCGATGTGAACACGGGCAAGTTCGTAGGAACGACTGACCTGCAAGACACCGTTTTCAAGACGAACCTTGAGGCCGCGAGGGAGATCGCCAGGCAGCTCAGGCTGCGTGATATCGGCGGGATAATAATCTGCGATTTTATCGATATGGAATCGCAAGACCACCGCCACAAAGTGCTCGAGACTCTCGAGCGCGAGCTGCGAAAGGACAGGACTCGGACAAATGTGCTGGGGCTGACGCAACTCGGCCTCGTCGAGATGACCCGCAAGAAGGTGCGCCAGGGGCTGGACGCGATCCTGCAACGGCCGTGCCCGTATTGCGAAGGCAGGGGCCGGACGATGTCCGAAGAGACGATGGCGGCCAAGGCGCGGCGAGAAATCCGCAGGATACTGAGGCATTCGACGAGCGACGCCATCCTGGTCGAGCTCCACCCCTCGGTGGCTGCCCTGGTCATAGGGTCCGGCGGCACGAACCTCCGGGAACTCGAGCGCGAAACCGGGAAATCGATCTACGTCAAAGGCGCCGGCGACGTCCACCTGGAGGGTATGAACATCCGTGCCATCGGCACGAAGGCAGAGGTCGAGGCGAAGGCGCTGCCGGTGAAGTCGGGCCAGGTGCTGGACCTCAAAGTCGAAGAGCCGCATGTCACCAACCCGTGGGACGGCATTGCCAGGATAGACGGCTACGTTGTGGATATCGAAGGCGCGGGCAAGAAAATCGGCGAGGTAGTGAAAGTTGAGATAACGCGGGCGTTCAGGACATACGCCAAGGGCAAGATCACCGCGGCCGCGCAATGAGCCGGGTTGGGCCCACCCTCGATGGCGACCCGGCTCGGATAAAGATATGGCCGCATGAGGCGGCTTTCGTTGACCCGTCGCATTACATGGTGATAAAATAGTTGGGTACTGGTTGTGGTTGACGGCCACGCGCCGTCCAGCCGCACGGAGCAGGTTCGAGAAGCGCGCTATGCGGGCGCCGCCTGTGTCCGGCGAGCCGAACTGGAGGTAGGATCGTGTACGCGATTATCGAGACCGGGGGCAAGCAGTATAAAGTCACGCCCGGCACGACGTTGCGCGTCGAGAAGCTCGACGCGACCCAGGAAACACAGGTGACTTTCGACAGGGTCCTCTTGATTGTGGGCGATGATTCCTCGGTTGTGGCCGGGAACCCCACGATATCGGGCGCGCGAGTGTCCGGCAAAGTCCTGGAGCACGGCAAAGGCCCGAAGATCAGGGTTTTCAAGTTCCGGCACAAGTCCAACTACCGCAAGCGCTATGGGCACAGGCAGCCGTTTACCAAAGTCACGATCGAGAGCATCGAGCCCGGGCAAGCCCCATAGCGGGTGTAATCAGTTGATTGAAGCAGTCATCACCCGGAACTCCGGAGGGCAGGTTGTCGGAATCACTGTCAGCGGGCATTCTGGCTACGCGGAGAGTGGGTCGGACATAGTATGCGCCGCGGTCTCCGCGGTGGTCCAGACGGCCATCCTCGGGCTCAAGAATGTCCGGGGCCTCGACGTCAGAGACCGGACGGGAGATGGGGAACTCGAGTTCCGGATCGGCCGGGCGACCGGGCTTGAGGCGCTATGCCGGGCAGACGCGATCACAAGCACCATGGTTCTCGGGCTGAAGGATATCGAGCAGTCTTACGGAGACTATCTGAAGGTCAGAATACGTGACATCACGGAGGTGTCTTTAGCATGATGAACATACAGCTTTTCGCACATAAGAAGGGTGTCGGGAGCTCGCGGAACGGGCGGGACAGCAACCCGCAGTACCTTGGGGTCAAGAGCCATGACGGCCAGACGGTTTCGGCAGGAAGCATAATCTGCAGGCAGCGGGGCACCAGGATAAGGGCAGGCGCCAACGTCGGTACCGGCAGAGACTACACGCTTTTCGCCAAGGTCTCGGGCAGGGTGCGCTTCCACACAAAGAACGGCGGGCGGAAGTTCGCCTCGGTGGATGCGAGCGAAAGCAACTAGCGATCATGCAAACACCCGCAGGCGCCCTAGGGCGCCTGCTTTTTTGTCGGCGCGGCGTCCGGCTGCGTCCTCTTGCGGGAACGCTCCGGGAAGCCTGACGCCGGGAAGCCCAATACGGTGTGACCTGAGGTGAGGGTAGTTGTTCATAGATACCGCCAAGATCTTCATCAAGGGCGGCGACGGCGGCAAGGGCATCGTCGCCTTCCAGCGTGAGAAGTACGTGCCGTTCGGCGGGCCCAGCGGGGGCGACGGGGGAGACGGTGGGAGCGTCGTCATGCTGTGTGACCGGGGGCTGCGCACTCTTGTGGACTTCCGCTACAGGACCCAGTTCAAGGCCGGCCGGGGCATGCACGGCCAGGGGGACAACAAGTCCGGTAAGAGCGGGGACGATGTGGTGGTACGAGTTCCCCCCGGCACCATCATCAAGGATGCGGAAACCGGGGACATACTGTGGGAACTGATGGGCGACGGCGAGCGCGTCGTGGCTGCGAAAGGCGGCAAGAGCGGGCGTGGGAACGCCCGGTTTGCGACATCCACGAACCAGGCGCCACGCTACTCCGAGAGCGGGAAGCCCGGGGAGGAACGCTGGATCCATCTCGAACTGAAGGCTCTCGCCGACGCTGGGCTGGTCGGCCTACCCAACGCGGGCAAGTCGACGCTGCTTTCACGCGTTTCGGCTGCCCGGCCGAAGATCGCGGACTATCCTTTCACGACTCTGGAGCCAAACCTCGGCGTGGTCGATCTCGGAGAGGGCAAGAGTTTCGTGCTTGTGGACATCCCCGGGCTGATCGAGGGGGCTCATGCCGGCAAAGGGCTTGGGCATGAGTTCCTGAGGCATGTGGAGAGGACCAGGGTCCTGATTCACCTCGTGGATGCGTCCGGGTTCGAAGGCCGTGACCCGGTCGAAGACTACCGCACGCTCCGCAGCGAACTCGCGCTATATGACCCGGCCCTCGCTGAGCGACCGTTCATCGTCGCGGCGAACAAAATAGACCTGCCGGAGAGCCGCGCCAACTTCGAAAGGCTACGTTCGGCTGTGGCTGAGGGGGTAGAAGTGTTCGCGGTCTCTGCGGTGACCGGCGAAGGCATCCGGGAATTGATGCGGGCAGTGAGCCGGAAAATCGACGCCTCCGAACTTAACACTAACCTTGTCATTAGGAATAACAGCACTTAACTCAACGTTTTTCCAGATTTGGGGAAGGAATTGTCATGCACCCGTGGAAAAGGTGTAACGTCTCTTGATGATCCGGGGGTGCGAGTTCGCTTGAATCTGGGCCTTATGGGAGGGACCTTTGACCCGATTCATTCCGGCCACCTGGTTGTAGCGGAAGAAGTCAGGATCGGGTTTGGGCTTGATAAGGTCGTCTTCATTCCGTCCGCTCGTCCGCCGCACAAGCCTGGCACAGTGGTGACGTGTCCTGAGCACCGTTACGCGATGGCGCTCCTGGCCACAGCCTCTAACCCTTGCTTTGCCGTTTCCCGCGTCGAGATTGAGAGGCCCGGGCCTTCGTACTCCATTGACACAGTCCTGCACTTCCGCGAGAAGGACCCGGACGGCAAAGTATTCTTCGTGACCGGAGCCGACGCCATAGCCGAGATCCTCACGTGGAAGGACCCCGCCGGCCTGATACAGATGTGCGACTTCATCGCTGTGACCAGGCCGGGTTACGACCTCGACTGCCTTCGGAGCCTCAAGCAGAGGCTCGGGACCGATCTCTGGTCCAGGATACATATCTTCAAGGCGACCCCGGTAGACATCTCCTCCACCGAGATAAGAAGGCGGCTTTCACAAGGCCTTCCTGTGAGATACCTGCTTCCGGACCAGGTGCTGGACTATATCATAAAAGTGGGTCTATACAGAGGATAGCGGACGGGTATCCATCATGTTCTATTGGGCTCAGGACGGCACGCCACCCGCGCCGCAGTCGCAGCGCGGCCGCACCGCTCTTAAAAGCCATCATTTCGACCGAAAGAGGTGACAGGTTTTGATCAAGACTCTGTACGTAGGCAACCTACCGTGGGCGACCACGGAAGACGAGCTCGCGAAGGCTTTTGCCGAATTCGTCGAGGTCAAAGGCTGCCGGATCATAACTGACCGCGAGACCGGCCGCTCCAGAGGATTCGGGTTTGTCGAAGTAGACGAGGTCGATGCCGAAAAAGCCGTCCAGAGCATGAATGGCAACGCGCTCAGTGGTAGGGAGATCCTCGTCAACGAGGCTAGACCGAGACAAAACAAGTATTGATCCGCAGTATCTCACTGTCATCGTCAGGATTCCGCGCAAGGGCCTCCGTGCAGGAGGCTTTTTGCTTTGCGTGTCTCATGTGGTGCGGGCGGATTTCCGCTTTTTCGTTCACGGAACCGCTCGGCCAGCAGGGCGTCAATACAGTTTGGCAGGGCTTCGCGAACTCTATGCCGAACACTCTGGCAGGAATGTGTGTTATCCTGTAACGAGCAGCTCGACGAGCCATGACATCCGGGAGAGAAAAGCGCTTGGCGCCAGACCTTCATAACTTTCGCAGAAATCGTAGAAACCGAGCACAGGGCCTGAGGATTGTCGCAGGGCTGCTTTCGTTTTTTGTCATATGCGCGCTCGCGGGCGCACTCTGGGGGTACAGAGTGCTCAAGAGCGTCTACACGGAAGTTGAGGGCGCTGGTCCCACCAGCATCAAGCCCGGCGAGCGCATAAACGTCCTTTTCCTCGGGCTCGATGGGGGTGTGACTGCTTCCGGGAAGACCGCGAGCATCAGGTCCGACGCGTCATACACCAGAACCGACACGATGATCCTGGCAAGCGTGGATCCGGATTCCGGCGAGTTGAGCGCCGTCTGGATACCACGGGACACACGGGTCAAGATTCCCGGTCGCAACACCTACGAGAAGATCGCCCACGCTCACGCATATGGCGGTCCCAAACTTGCGATGGAAGCCGTTTCGGCCAATCTCGGCGTCGATGTCCACTACTATGTGAGGACGGATTTCGAGGGGTTCGCCCATCTGGTGGACATAATCGGCGGCGTGGAGATGGACGTTCCTCGTGACATGCGCTACAAAGACCCTTACCAGGACCTTGTGATAGACATAAAGGCGGGCCACCAGGTCCTCAACGGCCAGAAGGCGCTCCAGTTCGTGCGTTTCCGCGAGTACCCGAACGGTGACATCGGCAGAGTCGAGGCTCAGCAGATGTTCGCTGAGGCGCTCGTGGGCAGTTTGTTCCGGCTCGGCGTCATCCCGAGGCTGCCGGCTCTCGCAAAAGAGGCCATGAACTGGGTGGACACGAACATGGAGCCCTCGCGGATCGTGTCCATGGCGAACCTGTCACGACAGGTGAGTGAGTCCGACATTCGCATCGACATGCTTCCCGGGCAGGCCCAGGACATCAGAGAAGGCGGCCAGCTCGTGAGCTATTGGGTGCTCGACGACGATGCGGCGAAGTCGACCATCGACTCGCTCGTTCGAGGGATAGACCGGAGCCAGAACGCCGGCATTAAGGTGGAAGTGCTCGACGGCTCGGACAGGTCCCAGGCGGCACAGGCCGCGGCGAAAATGCTCAAGGACGCAGGGTTCGAGGTCGTTCGAGTCGCCCAGGCCGACCGGAGCAACTACCAGTCAACATCGATCATCGACCGGACCGGTAGTGTGACGGCTGCGAAGAGCGTCAGTCGAGTGATCCTTCCGGCCGCTCCATCCACGAAGATCACGTCGAAGGCCGAAAAGGACCCGAAAGCGGGCGTTACGGTTATAATAGGTCTGGACTTCACTCCAAAGTAGCACTGGGGGAATTCGTGTATTGGATCCGAGAGAAGCCGCCCTGTTGGTGGCGAGGACGGCGGAAGACCGTAAGGCTTCGGATGTCCTTATCCTGGACATCACGAAGATCACACTGGTGGCGGACTACTTCGTCATAGCGAGCGCGCCGAGCACCATCCGGGTGAGAGCGATCGCCGATGCTGTCGGGGAATCTGCCAGGCAGAACGGTCTCGAGATCCTGCACCGGGAAGGCTACCATACCGCGAGATGGGTGCTCCTCGACTACGGTTCGGTGGTGGTGCACGTTTTCACCGAAGAAGAGCGCCTTTTCTACAATCTCGAACGGTTATGGGGAGACGCACGTATCGTTGCGGTCGCACGCTAGTCAGTCGACGCGCGGTACGCTGTCCGCTTGCAGCAACGCCGCGAAATCCGCAGGTAAAGATTGGTTGTGCCGGCGGTGCTCGACTTGACGCGCGAGATGCCGTAACCTATAATGAAAACTGCTTTTCAACCCATAGTATCGTGCGATGAAGGGAAGCACTAGGCTTATTGTGCGAAGCGTAGAGAGCCGGCGGGGGGTGCAAGCCGGCGGCCGCACGAAGCCGAACTCGTCCCGGAGCCCCTGACGCGAAAGGCCAGTAGTGCCGGGCGTCTCACGCGCGTTAAGCGTGTTCGAGTGGGTGTTCTTGCGTGGGGCCGTAGCTCAGCTGGGAGAGCGCGTGAATGGCATTCATGAGGTCGTGGGTTCGATCCCCATCGGCTCCACCATATTGGACACCAACCAGGGTGGTACCGCGGAAGGCCTGAGGCCCGCCGTCCCTAGAGGATGGCGGGTTTTTTGCATATAGTCGGGATGATAATAGCAGGGAGGGTCCTGCGTGGGCGATCGTTACGACTTCAAGAGCGTCGAATCGAAATGGCAGAAGCGATGGGATGAGTCGGGAACCTACCATACCCAACGCGACGACTCAAAGCCTCACTACTTCTGTCTCGAGATGTACCCGTATCCCTCCGGCCCCCTCCACATGGGGCACGTCAGGAACTACACCATCGGCGATGTCGTCGCCCGGTTCAAGAGGATGAACGGCTTCAACGTGATGCACCCGATGGGCTTCGACGCATTCGGCATGCCTGCCGAAAACGCCGCGATCGAGCACGGGCTGCACCCGGCCGTGTGGACCCGGACGAACATCCGCAAGATGGAAGACCAGCTGAAGTCCCTCGGCACCAGTTACGACTGGCGCCGCGAGGCCATCACCTGCGATCCAGGCTACTACCGCTGGACTCAATGGTTGTTCCTCCTCTTTCATAAGCGGGGCTTGGCGTACAAGAAGAAAGCAGCGGTCAACTGGTGTCCCACCTGTGCGACGGTGCTCGCGAACGAGCAGGTCGAGGACGGCAGGTGCTGGCGTTGCGAGTCGGTCGTCACCAAGAAGTCGCTGGAGCAATGGTTCTTCCGGATCACCGAGTATGCCCAGAGGCTGCTCGACGACATATCCCTGCTCGACGGCTGGCCTGAAAGGGTCCGAGTGATGCAGGAGAACTGGATTGGCAGGAGTGAGGGCGTCGAGCTCG
Source organism: Bacillota bacterium (assembly GCA_030691635.1). GTDB lineage: Bacteria > Bacillota > Sulfobacillia > JAUYEF01 > JAUYEF01 > JAUYEF01. The sequence continues at coordinate 9,445 of JAUYEF010000104.1, read as the reverse complement.
TGTTCACCATAGCCGAGACGGGCGATCCCGTGCCGGTGTATACCACCCGGCATGACACGATATACGGTGTCACTTATATGGTGCTGGCTCCCGAGCACCCGCTCGTCGAGAAGCTGGCGGATCGGAGCCCCGACCCGCAAGCGACAAGGGACTTCATCGACAAGATGAAAACCCTGACCGAGATCGACCGGACATCCACGGAGATCGAGAAAGAGGGGATCTTCCTGGGCGCGCATGCGGTAAACCCGCTGTCCGGCGTGAAGGTACCGGTCCTTATCGCGGACTACGTGCTGATGGAATACGGGACGGGTGCGGTGATGGGCGTGCCCGCGCACGATGAGAGGGACTTCGCGTTCGCCAAAAAGTACGGGCTGCCCATACGCACCGTCATCGATAACCCGGACGCGCCGGGACAAGAGCTGGAGCAGGCCTATATTGGTGAGGGTAAGATGGTGAACTCCGGCCCGTTCAACGGCCTCTGGAACACGGACGGCCAGGCGAAGATCGCGGAACACGTCGAGAGATGCGGGCTGGGGAAGGCAACGGTGAAGTTCCGGCTCAGGGACTGGCTCATCTCGCGGCAGAGGTACTGGGGCACTCCGATACCCATCGTGTACTGTGAGAAATGCGGCGAGCAGCCCGTGCCGGAGAGCCAGCTTCCGGTGCTATTGCCGGAAGACGTGAAGTTTACGGCCGAAGGCCCTTCGCCTCTGGCGATGGTCCCGGATTTCGTGAACACCACGTGCCCCACATGCGGCGGGCCGGCCAGGCGCGAGACCGATACCATGGACACGTTCATATGCTCGTCGTGGTATTACTTCTACTACTGCTCGCTGGACCCGAGAGACGTCCCGTTCAGGAAAGAGGACACCGATTACTGGCTTCCGGTCGACCAGTACATCGGAGGCATCGAGCATGCCGTGCTGCACCTGCTGTACTCCAGGTTCTTCACCAAGGTGCTCCACGACGCCGGGCTCTCAATCTGCCTCGAGCCGTTCACGAACCTGCTCACACAGGGCATGGTGATAAAGGACGGCGTCAAGATGTCCAAATCCAAGGGCAACGTGGTGTCGCCTGACGAGATAGTAGAGAGGTACGGCGCCGATACTGCCAGGCTGTTCATCCTGTTCGCATCGCCGCCTGAGCGAGACCTGGACTGGACCGATCAGGGGGTGGAGGGCGCGTCGCGCTTCTTGAGCCGGGTGTGGAGGCTGGCCGAATCGTTCATTGAGGCAGACCGGCCGCAAAACGCGACGTCGCAGTCACAAGTCGGCGCGGCCACGGGGGCGGAGCCGGCGGCAGAGGATGACCGTAACCTGCGGAGACTTGTGCACCGTACGCTGGACCGGGTCACCACCGATGTCGGGCGGCGGTTCAACTTCAACACAGCGATCAGCGCCATCATGGAGCTGGTCAACGGGATCTACGAATACCGCGAGAAGCATGGCGTCTCGTCGCCGGCCTTCGCGGAGGCGATGAGATACCTGACGACGCTGCTTGCGCCGTTTGCCCCGCACATGGCTGAGGAGATGTGGTCCAGGACCGGATTCGAGGGCAGTGTCCACATGCAACCGTGGCCCGAAGTCGATAGGGAAGCGGTAGCATCGGACACGGTCACAGTGGTGATCCAGGTAAACGGCAAGGTCCGGGACCGCCTCGACATCCCTGCCGGCACTCCGGCCGGCGAGATGGAGCAGGAGGCGCTAGCGCAGCCCAAGGTCAGGCCATGGCTCCAAGGCAAGACCATCGTCAAGATCGTGAGCGTTCCCGAGAAACTGGTCAACATCGTGGTCAGGTAAAGGTTGCCCGGAGGCCTGCAGGGCGGGATAATGTAGTTGGTGCGACGGTGCTGGAACTGGAGGGCAATTGAGTCCAGAACAGAAAGCCGTCGCTTTTCTCTTGGCCGTGCTTGTCATGGCGTCGTGGTCCTGGCGCTATGTCCGTGACAACGTGCTATTCTGGCGGGGCGCGGAAGAGATCGCTCCCCCGAAAGCGGAACCGGGAATAATGGTACAGGTGTCGGGCGCGGTCAATGCTCCAGGTGTCTACACGCTTCCACGGGGGTCCCGGGTCAAGGACGCGATCGATATGGCGCAGGGAGCGGCGCCCGACGCCGATGTGGAATGTCTCAACCTTGCATCCCTGCTGCAGGACGGCCAGCGCCTTCACGTCCCGGTCAAGCAGCCGCCTTCCGGGGAGCCTTCGGCAGACACGAGGGTGAACATCAACACCGCCTCACAGCACGAGCTCGAGACGCTGCCGGGCATCGGCCCGGAGATGGCAAAGAGGATAATCGAATACCGGAAGACGTCCGGGGGGTTCGCGACGGTTGACGACCTCACGAACGTCAGCGGTATCGGCGACAAGGTGCTCGCGCGCTTGAAGCCGCTGGTAAAGCTGAGGTAACGATGGAATGGATTGTTGACAACTGGTACATGCTGACTATAATAGGAAATGGGTTAGCACTCATCTCGAGAGAGTGCTAACAGAAACCGGAAAGGGGGGGTATCTGTGATAAAGCCGCTCGCTGATCGTGTGGTGGTTAAGGCTACTGTCCAGGAGGAGAAGACCAAGGGAGGCATCGTGCTGCCCGACACCGCCAAGGACAAGCCCCAAGAGGGCGAAGTCATGGCCGTGGGTCCTGGAAAAGTCCTGGATAATGGGACAAATCTCAAGCCAGAGGTCAAGGTCGGTGACCGCATCATCTTTTCGAAGTACAGCGGCACCGAGATCAAGGTCGAAGGCGAGGAGTACCTTATCCTTCGCGAAAGCGATATTCTGGCCATCAAGTAAGGACTAATCCTGCTCGCTAAAGATTTCTGATCAAGGAGGTTAGAAGAACACTATGCCCGCAAAAATGCTGGCGTTTGATATCGAGGCTCGCAAGCTCCTCGAACGCGGCGTAAACGCGGTGGCGTCCGCGGTGAAGGTGACTCTCGGGCCCAGGGGCCGCAACGTGGTGCTCGACAGGAAGTTCGGCTCGCCCATCATCACCAAAGACGGTGTCACCGTCGCAAAGGAAATCGAACTGGAGAACCCCTACGAGAACATGGGCGCACAGCTCTGCCGCGAAGTCGCGTCCAAGACGAACGATGTGGCCGGTGACGGGACCACCACCGCCACAGTCCTTGCCCAGGCGATTGTGACCGAAGGCCTGAAGAACGTCGCCGCAGGCGCAAACCCCGTCTTCATCAAGAAGGGCATCGACAGGGCCGTCGAAGTGGCCGTGGCGGAGCTCAAGAAGATGGGCATCCCCGTTGAGGGCAAGAAAGACATCGCCAACATCGCCGCGATCGCGGGTAACGACCCGATGATAGGCGATCTTATCGCCGACGCGATGGACAAGGTCGCCAAGGATGGCGTCATCACCGTCGAGGAGTCCAAGGGTCTGGCGACCACCGTTGAGGTAGTCGAAGGCATGGAGTTCGACCGCGGCTACATATCCGCGTATTTCGTCACAAACGCGGAAGACATGGAAGCCACGCTGGAGAACCCGTACATCCTCATCTACGAGAAGAAGATCAGCTCCGTCCAGGATATGCTCCCGCTTCTCGAGAAGGTCGCCCGCGGCGGTAAGCCCTTGCTCATCATCGCCGAGGACGTCGAAGGCGAAGCGCTTGCGACACTCGTGGTGAACAAGATCAGGGGCACCCTGGCCTGCTGCGCGGTCAAGGCACCCGGCTTCGGCGACAGGCGCAAGGCCATGCTCGAGGACATCGGCATCCTGACAGAGGGCCAGTTCATCTCCGAGGACATCGGTGTGAAGCTCGAGAATATCGACCTTTCGATGCTCGGCCAATGCAACAAGGTCCGCGTGACCAAGGAAAAGACCACGATAGTCGAGGGCAAGGGAAACCGGAAAGCTATCGAGGCAAGGATAGGCCAGATCAGGAAGCAGATCGAAGACACCGATTCCGATTACGACCGCGAAAAGCTCCAGGAGCGTCTCGCCAAGCTCGCGGGCGGTGTGGCTATCGTGAAGGTCGGCGCCGCGACCGAGACCGAGCTCAAGGAGAAGAAGCACCGGGTCGAGGACGCGCTGTCAGCGACACGGGCGGGCATTGAGGAAGGCATGATTCCCGGCGGCGGCGTGGCATACGTCAACATTATCCCGGTGCTCGAATCGATGGAGGCAAGCGGTGACGAAAAAGTTGGAATCAACATCGTCAGGCGCGCCCTTGAGGAGCCGCTGCGGCAGATCGCGGAGAACGCAGGGCTTGAGGGTTCCGTCGTGGTGGAGAAGGTCAAGACCTCCGGCCGGAAGGGCTTCGGGCTCAACGCAGCGACCCTGACGTACGGCGACCTTGCCAAAGAAGGCATCGTCGACCCGGTGAAGGTGGCCAGGAGCGCCCTCGAGAACGCGGCGAGCGTCGCCTCCATGGTCCTGACGACCGAGGTCCTGATCGCCGAAGTGCCGGAGAAGAAGTCGGCCGCGCCAGGGTACCCGAACCCTGAGATGGAGTACTAGGAGTCCAGGCAGAGGCGATCGGCGCAGGGGCGACCAGCCCACAGGCGACCGGTGAGCCATGGGCTCTAGGTCGAGATGAGCCCTAGATCGCGACAGGCGAGCACCGGGGGGAGACCTCCGGTGCTCTTGGTTTTGTGGTTCGTTAGCCCACTCCTCAGAGCACCTACCGCATATCCCCATTCCGCAATTGTCGCTTGTTTGTGTCGGGTTGTCAGAGGAGTTATGCCCGTGTGGCATCCAAACAAGTGTATGGCAGTGGCGCGTCTTCCGCGTCAGCGTAATCCATCTAGGGCTAGGAGCCTGCATCCGGCCGGCACCTTGGTGGCCACGGAGTCTCTCGGGAGAAGCTCTGCTCAAGTGTGCTCGGGTGGACCGTTGGCGATGATAGTGTTTGGGACGCTGTTGTTGGCCGCTTCATCGCGCATTCTCAGATGGAAAGCCATTTCACTAAAATACGAGTGGAAACTTGGCCTGCTACAGCTACTGGCGGATTAGCGCATTCTCCTGGCGTTCGGTCTCTTGCATGCACTAGTCATGTTTTGTATGCCGCTGCAGACAAGAGGTTCCTGTTCGACCAACGCAACTTCCTCGCCAATTTTCTACTCGTCAAGGTCCCCGTCGCGTTTGTGGAAGAGGTTTTCTTCCGAGTATCCCTTAGTGCCGCCCTCAGCGGCGTGGTACAGTCGTCGTTTGCGATTATCCTAACGTCTGTCGCGTTTACGGCAGGTCATATTGGGCAGCTTCTCGAGGCTTCCGGTACACTGCTGTGGCTAAAAATGGCCCGCCTAACAGGTATATTCGCACTTGGTTATATCGCTGCCGGCAGATATACCGACAATCGGAACCTTGCATACGTAACGATGTGGCATTGCTGGGTGCCAGTGCAGGAACATATCCTGAATGAGATAGAGGCCTTAATATGGTCATAGACCAGATGCCGGTCAAGTCCAGTCGCGAATGAGGTTTGTCAACACCCAGAACCCCTCGCCTGCAGGCGAGGGGTTCTGTAGCATGTATGCCTGGCAGTCTCATTGGCTAGCAGGTTCAAGTCCTGTGGACGCTAGCCAGCATGTAGTCCTAGCGGAAGGGCAGGGCATCGCTGTGAAGCGGGGTCCGGAAGGCCCGGATGCAAAGCTCCGAACGAAGTGCGAGAGCGCAAACCGAGGTTGGCCCTGTCGCCGGGTAACCTGGCATGCTGCAGGGAAGCCCATAGCTGGTAAGGCGACGGAGGTTATGACGGTCGGGTCGGGGTGGAAGCCAGTGAGATGATCCAGGGAGGCCTTCCATCGTTTGAGCGAGGTGTTCATGGCCTCATAAGCCCGAAGAGCCCGCGATGAGATAGGCGGCATCAAGGGGGAGACCCAAGGCGCTGCCAACGCGGTGGAAGGAGTCAGATGAGCCCGTAGTAGCCATAAAGCCTGCGCCCATGAACCCGGGTAACTGGTGGGAGGGTAAAACGCGGGTGACCCGCATCGGAGTATGCGGGGGCGCGCCAGATCAAAAGGCTGGTGGCGTTGCGAAGGGGTGAACGCAGCACTAGGTGTCGAGGAAAGGACGGAAGGTGGCACGGGAAAGGGACAGCAAACCAGGTAAGGGGGTACCCGGAGAGGGTCCGTCCCGCCGCGAGCATGATGATGCCTGCGGAACAGTGAAGAGCAGCGAGGGTACCGTCCCGGTCTGAGTAGGCGGCGGCGCAGGCAGTTGGGAGCAAAGACACCGCGCCGGCAGTGCCGAAGCGAAGGCCCGAGCCATGCGGACGACCAGACCAGAACACACCACGGAAAGGCATGGAGAGATGGGCAAACTCAAGCGTCACTCGTTGTATGGTCAGGTGATCACGCGCGGCAACATGCTGAAAGCGTGGCGGGCTGTTAAAGCCAACCGCGGCGCAGCCGGAGTGGACAGGCAGAGCATCGAGGAGTTCGAAAAGAACCTCGAAGGCGAACTGGAGCGACTGTTCCAGGAACTGAAGGCCAAGACGTACCAGCCGCAACCCGTGCGCAGGGTGTATATCCCCAAAGCAAACGGCGCACGAAGGCCACTGGGAATCCCGGCGGTACGAGACCGGGTGGTGCAGCAGGCGCTCAGGCAGGTGCTGGAGCCCGTATTTGAGCCACTGTTCCTGGAATGCAGTTTCGGCTTCAGGCCGAAAAAGAGCGCGCACATGGCGCTGGACCGGGTCTCCGCACACCTCGAAGAAGGCTACCGCTGGGTGGTGGACTGTGACATCAAGGGCTACTTCGACAGCATACCGCAGGAGAAACTGATAGACGCGGTGGCCGAAGAAGTGGCGGACGGCACAGTGCTGCGGCTCATCCGGGCGTTCCTGCAGGCAGGAGTGCTGGAAGAAGGCAGCTACAGCGAGAGTGAGGCTGGCACCCCACAGGGTGGTGTGATCAGCCCGCTGCTTGCGAACATCTACCTGCACAAGCTGGACGCCGAGATGACGAAGCGCGGCCATAGGCTCACGCGCTACGCCGACGACTGTGCGCCACGAAGGCTAGAGGCTACTTGATAGCCCGAGAGCCATGCTCAACCCGAGATGAGGGAGGGCCCCTCGGAGCCGCCATGCAGGTGGAGGCTCTAAACCACCGTAAGCTGCTGTGGTCAAGAGCCATGGTAGTGAGCGTTACGGAAAAGACGAAGCAAGACTTCGTCAGGTGGGTGCCAATGGAGACGAACACCAGTGAACCGCTGATAAAGTGTCGAAAGCGTAGGGACGCCATCAAAACCGGGAGGGAGTCGTTAGCCCGGGAAAGGTCTGGAGGGAACCTGCTTACTGTCCAGACGGTGGCCGGCATGAAGGCGGCGTGAACTTGGCACAGGCTCTGGTTGAGAACGTGGGAACCTGCGCTCCGATGTGAAGGGAGAACTCCAAGCGGAGGAAACGCAAGGACGAAAGTACCGATGCGGAGGGCAGGGGCGGAACGGCCCGTAGTAGTGATGAGACTCCGTAATGGGAGTGGAGCGAAGGGGCTGTGTTATCCAGTTTTGAACAATGGTCAACCGCAAGGGAGGAGCCAGTTGGACAAAACAAAGCCGTATGAAATCTCCAAACATGTAGTGCTTGAGGCGTTCCGACGAGTAAAAGCGAACAAGGGAGCGGCCGGAATAGACGACGAGAACCTGGAAGCGTTCGAGAAGAACTTGAAGAACAACCTCTACAAGATCTGGAACCGAATGTCTTCCGGCAGTTACTTTCCCCCGGCTGTGAAAGCGGTGGAAATACCGAAGAAGAGCGGGGGCAAGCGTGTGCTTGGTGTGCCAACTGTGGCGGACCGGGTAGCACAGATGGTCGTAAAGATCTATTTCGAGCCGAAAGTCGAACCACACTTCCATCCGGACTCCTATGGATACCGGCCAGGAAAGTCTGCCGCTGATGCGCTTGCCGTGACCCGGCAGCGATGCTGGAGGTACGACTGGGTGCTGGAATTCGACATCAAGGGGCTGTTTGACAACATTGACCACGAGCTGTTGATGAAGGCGGTAAGAAAACACACTGATAGCCCGTGGGAAATGCTGTACATCCAGAGATGGCTTAAAGCGCCTTTTGCGAGGCCAAATGGTGAGGTTAAGGAGCGGACGAAGGGCACACCACAAGGGGGTGTGATCAGTCCGGTGCTGGCCAATCTATTCTTGCACTACGCGTTCGATATGTGGATGACCCGGAAACATTCCGAAAAACCCTTCGCGCGATATGCTGATGACGCTGTGGCTCATTGCCGCAGCAAGCAAGATGCGGAGAGACTCCGGGATGACTTGAGAGAACGACTTGCGGAGTGTGGTCTGGAATTGCACCCGACAAAGACCCACGTTGTATACTGCAAGGACGAGGATCGCCGAGGCGATCATTCCGTGATCAAGTTCGATTTTCTGGGTTATACCTTCAGGCCGCGGAGGTCCAAGAGCAAGCACGGCAAGTACTTCATCAATTTCACCCCGGCGGTTAGTGAAGAGGCGCGCACGAACATGCGCCAGACCATTAGAGGATGGCGCATGCACCTGAAGCCTGATAAGAGCCTTGAGGACCTGTCACGCATGTTTAACCCGGTGATCAGAGGCTGGGTCAACTACTACGGACGCTTCTACCGCTCGGAGCTGTACTCGGTGCTAAAGCACATGAACCGTGCCCTAGTTCAGTGGGCGCGTCGGAAGTACAAGAAACTCACCGGGCATCGGCGCCGGGCGGAGTACTGGCTCGGTCAGATCGCCAGACGCGACCAGAGACTATTCGTGCACTGGGAGATGGGGATTCACCCAGCGGTTGGATGATGGGAGCCGGATGAGCTGAGAGGTTCACGTCCGGTTCTGAGAGGGCCTCGGGGTGAAAGTCCTCGGGGCTACTCACCTCGTGATTCTGGTAGGCTCCGAAAGGGCCGCGCTGCGGGTGATGGATGCGGTTAAGAACCTGATGCAGATTGAACTGGGACTTGCGGTGCATCCGGAGAAAAGCCGGGTGGTGCACGTGAAGGATGGTTTCGAGTTCCTGGGCTACCTGTTCAAAGGTCAATACCGCAGGCCCAAGGACAGGAAGATAGACGAGTTCAAGCAGCAGGTGCGAGAGATTACCAGCCGCAACCAGACCACAAACCTGAAGACGGTGATCGCCAGGTTAAACCCGCTGCTCCGAGGATGGGGCAACTACTTCTGCTATGGACAGGTCAAGACGAGGATGCAGGCGCTTGACCAGTGGATAACGCGACGGCTCAGGGCGGTGCAACTCCGAAGCTGGCGACTCGTGGGCCAACTTCACCGGGTGCTCCGTCGTCTGGGGGTGCAGGACGCCAGGCTACCCTACCTCCGCATGACTCGCTGGGCGTCGTCCGTCCACTGGATGGCCAACACGGCCATACCGCAAGCGCTGTTCCGTTCGCTGGGCCTGGTCTCGCTGGTGAAGATCCATGCCATGAAGATGGGTTAGTCTGCGAAGAGCCGTGTACGAGGCCCGTACGCACGGTTCCGTGAGAAGGGGGCCTT
>JAUYEF010000007.1 GCA_030691635.1 Bacillota bacterium | reverse complement strand
AACGAGCCGTCCTGCTTTTCGCCTTCCCCCGAAAAGTGTAAGATAGTGGCGACGTGGCCGGAAACGCGGTACCACGGCAAACGACACGGACACGGCAAGCGCCAGGCGTGGTAGCACGGCAAACAAAACAAGACACCTCAAACGCCCGGCACAGTAACATCACGAGCTCCCGACCGCGCCGGCGACAAGGAAAGCCCACTTTAAGCAGCGAATCCTCTCTCTGGGGGTCACTATAGTGAAAGTTTGCATCGGATCAGACCACGCTGGCTACGCGCTGAAGGAAATGGCCAAGAAATGGCTCCTAGACTGGGGTTACGAAGTCGACGACGTCGGCGCTTTCTCGGAGGCGTCCGTAGACTACCCGGACTTCGCGCGGAAGGTCGCGACCGCGGTTGCGCGGGGCGAGTATGCCAGGGGCGTTTTGATCTGCGGCACAGGCATCGGCATGAGCATCGCGGCGAACAAGGTCCGCGGCGTGCGTGCTGCTCTCTGCCACGACGTATTCTCGGCCAAAGCCACCCGCCAGCACAATGACTCGAATGTGTTGACGATGGGCTCGCGGGTCATCGGCGCTGGAGTCGCTCAGGAAGTCCTGCGGGCGTGGCTGTCAGAGGAGTACGAAGGAGGGCGCCACGCTCCGCGGCTTAAGAAGATAACAGCGCTCGAAGACGACATGCTGACCACGAAGTGCTAGACCACGGTTCCGAGGAGGTTTCCGCAGTGGATCTCGACAGTATCCGGCAGGAAGTCCGCCAGGCGATCACCGGCTTGATGGAAATAGCCGAGTTGAAGCCCGGGCAGATCGTGGTGCTCGGCTGCAGCACCAGCGAGGTGCTCGGGAAGAGGATCGGCTCGGCCGGCAATGTGCAGATAGCTGAGGTTATCCTTGATGAAGTAATGCCTGTGGTCAAGAGCCACGGAGTCTTCCTTGCCGTGCAGTGCTGCGAGCACCTCAACCGTGCGTTGGTGGTGGAACAGGAAGCGGCGGACAAGTACGATCTGGAGCTGGTGACCGTCTATCCGGTGCCCACCGCCGGCGGTGCGACGTCAGGCACGGCGATGCACAAGTTCCACCGGCCCGTCGTGGTCGAGAGCATCAGGGCTTATGCTGGGATCGACATAGGGAACACGCTCATCGGCATGCACATCCGGCCGGTCGCGGTCCCGGTGCGACTCCCGATCAAGATGATAGGGCAGGCAAATCTGGTGCTGTGCAGGACCAGGCCCAGGCTGGTCGGCGGCCGGCGCGCCATATATGCTCTCGACAAGATCGAGCAGAAGTATCCAAAGTCTGTTGACGCCCAGGTGCCCGACTGCACGAAATAGGGGACACCGGTATGGAAAACTTACGGGTGATAACACACCCACTGGTCCAGCACTACCTCACCACGCTGCGGGACAAGAACACGGGCGTGGACGAATTCCGGCGCAGCCTGCGCGGCATCACGACGTTGCTCGCGTACGAGGCCACGCGGGAAGTTCCTACCATAACATGCCAGGTAGAAACCCCCATGGGTCAAGCGTCGGGCACGAAAGTCTATGATGGGCGGGTCGTCCTGGTGGCCATATTCCGGGCGGCGCTCGGCATGGTCGAACCCATCTCTGACCTGGTGCCAGGGGCAAGGATAGGCCACCTGGGCATCTTCCGTGACGAGCGTACCCTCGAGCCCAACCTGTACTACACCAGGGTACCATCGGATCTCCAAGACTCGCTTGTGCTGGTCCTCGACCCCATGCTGGCGACTGGGGGTTCGCTGGTGAAGGCGTGCGGCATCCTGAAAGAGCGCGGCGCGAGGCGCCTGCAGGCGTTGACCATCATCGCGGCGCCGGAAGGCATAGCCGTCATGGCCAGAGAACACCCGGACGTGCCGGTGTACACTGCCAACGTGGACGAGCGGCTCAATTCGATCGGCTACATCGTCCCTGGGCTCGGCGATGCTGGTGACCGCCAGTTCGGGACATTCCCGGAGGAGAAGCCTTGAACCGGCCGGCCTGGGATGAGTACTTCATGGAGCTGGCTGAGGTCGTATCGAAGCGGTCGACATGCCTGCGAAGGTCCGTCGGCGCGATCCTCGTCCGGGACAAGCTGATACTCGCCACGGGCTACAACGGGGCGCCGACCGGTCTCAAGCACTGCAGTGAGATCGGGTGTCTGAGGGAAGAACAGCGTGTGCCTTCCGGTGAGCGGCACGAGATATGCCGGGCGCTGCACGCGGAACAGAATGTGCTGGTCCAGGCCGCACGGCACGGCATCAGCACCAAGGACGCGACGCTATACTGCACGACGGAGCCGTGTGTTCTCTGCGCGAAGATGTTGATAAACGCAGGCATCAGGCGCATCGTGTTCAAAGAAGAATATCCGGATGATCTGGCCCGGCAGATGCTCGGCGAGGCCGACGTGGCGCGAGTGCGGTTCATGCCGGGCGAGGCACGTGGGATGGATGCGCCGGGCGAGGCATGTGGGAAGGATGGCAGCGATGGGACGCTCTGAAGTCCGTACGAAAACTCTCAGCCTCCCGCGGCCCAACAATATCCAGCCTGGGCTGGAAAGCTCGGCGTTCGACTTGATGGTCAAGACTGGCGAGCTTGCAGGCGCTATCACGGCGTTCAACGAAGTAGTGAAGCAAGCCGGATCAAAACAGGCCGGTTTACCGGGCATGACACAGGATAGCGCGCTGGAGCAGGAAAAGAGACGTACGGCCCGGACCATGGCCGACGCGCTGCTCGGTGTGGCGCAGACGGCTGTGACGATGATGTTTGTACTGGAAGAAGATTATAACGTCGATATTGAAGAAGCGCTTGCGGATCATGTCTCCAGGCTGATAGAACACGGGTACATCAAACTCAAGCCAGATTGACAAGTCTTGTCGCAACAGACTAAACTCACATCTTAGCAACGAAAATCGGCGATGCGAAACCCAAAGGGGGCCTTCTGGGGTGACGTCGTTCTTGTATCCGTTCCTGGTCGCCTTAGGCGTCGCGTTTGCTATCACTCCAGTTGTGAAGCGCATTGCCATACATGTGGGGGCCTTCACGAAGCCAAGCTCGCGCAGTGTCCATACAGTCCCGACCCCTCACCTGGGCGGCGTCGCGATATACCTCGCGTTTTCAGTCGCGACTGTGCTGTTCGGTCGCCTTCCCCAGAAAGAGCTGTATACGATCCTCGCAGGTGGCGCAGCCGCAGTGATCCTGGGCACGATTGACGACTTCCGGCCGCTCTCGCCGAGGATTAAACTCCTGGGACAGGTGCTCATAGCCGCTTTTGCCGTGATCTGCGGTGTGAGGATCGACTTCCTGACGAACCCTCTGGGCGGGCTGCTGCTGCTTGGCAGATTGGGCGGCATCTTCACCGTGATATGGATAGTCTCGTTCATGAATGTGGTCAACCTCATCGACGGCATTGACGGGCTGGCCGCTGGAGTGAGTTCCATCGCGGCGGTCACGCTGCTTTTTGTGGCTTTCCGGCAGGGACAGGCCCTGGCCGTCCTGCTAACCGCGACGCTCGCCGGCAGCGCGCTGGGCTTCTTGAAGTATAATTTCAACCCGGCCAAGATTTTCATGGGGGACGCCGGCGCTCACTTTCTGGGGTTCACCCTTGCGGCAATCTCCATCGAAGGCACGCTGAAGAGCGCGGCGGCCGTCGCTATCATCGTGCCAGTGCTGGCGCTTGGTCTCCCGATACTCGACACGTTTTTCGCCATTATGAGAAGGCTATGGAATGGGCAGCCCGTTGGCGTGGCCGACCGTGGACACCTTCATCACAGGCTGCTGGACATGGGGCTGAGCCAGCGGCAGACGTGCTACGTGATGTACGGCATAAGCGTCCTGCTTGGGCTCGCCGCGGTTTCGCTGACGGTCGTCCAGGTGAAACAAGCCGTGCTCATCCTGGGGTGTGTGGGCACGGGCATGTTCGTAGCGGCCAGGAGAGCCGGTGTGCTCGAGACGCGCGGCCAGCAGAAGACCCTGAAGCAATGACCAGGAAAGTCATGCTAGTCTTCGGCACGAGACCGGAAGCCACGAAGATGGCGCCGGTCTTTATGGCGTTACGGCAGTCGCCGTTTCTCGAGCCCGTGCTGTGCGTGTCGGCCCAGCACAGGGAGATGCTCGACCTTGTGCTCGACCACTTCGGGATAGTGCCTGACTATGACCTGGACGTCATGACGCCCCGGCAGTCGCTGTCCATGATCGCGACCCGCGTCATGGAGGGCCTCGACGAGATACTCGTAGCATTGCCCCCTGACCTGCTCCTGGTGCACGGCGACACGACGACGACCATGGCCGCCGCCATCGCGGCGTTCCACAGGGCTATTCCCGTGGGCCACGTGGAGGCTGGGCTCAGGACTGGGGACAAGATGCAGCCGTATCCAGAGGAAGTGAACAGGCGTGTCGCCGATGCTGTGTGCGACCTTCACTTCGCGCCCACACAGGTCTCCAAGAGGAACCTGCTGCGTGAAGGCATATCGCCGTCCGGCATCTTCGTCACTGGCAATACAGCGGTCGACGCGCTCCTCTGGACCGTCAGGCCGGACTATGTCTTCCACGACCAGGCGCTGCGCCGCGTGGACTGGGGCGCGCCGGAGAAGATAGTCGCGGTCGAAGTGCACCGGCGGGAGAACTGGGGCGAGCCGATGCGGCGGGTTGGAAGCGCGCTCAGGCGCGTGGCGACATCGCTGCCCGTCAGGCTGGTGGTTTCCGTCCACAAGAACCCCGAAGTGCGCGAGGCCATACCGCCGTACCTGGAGGGCCTGCCGAATGTGATGCTCCATGAGCCCTTTGAGTATCCCGACTGGGCAAACCTGATGAAGCGAGCACGCCTGGTGATCACGGATTCGGGCGGGTTACAGGAAGAGGCGCCTTCGCTGGGCAGGCCGGTGCTTGTCTGCAGGGAGAAGACCGAGCGTCCAGAGGCAGTTGAGGCGGGCACGGTGAGGCTCGTCGGCACGGACGAGGACGCCATCTTCGAAACGACCCGCGAACTGCTCGAGGACGGGGCTCTGTGGAAAGCGATGTCTCAGGCGAAGAATCCGTACGGCGACGGTGACGCGGCCGTCCGCACCATCCAGGCCATTGAGCACTACTTCGGGTTCCGCAAGACGCGCCCCCAGGATTTCGGCGAGATCTGACCGGCACTTGAGGCAGATGCTCTGGGGCAGGCCGGCGACACGATGCGCCTAGCGCTGCTTCCGGCCCTTCCTGCTCGAGAACCTGCGGGTCCCCTGCATGGCGAGCTGCGCGTACCGCTGCGCCGAGGCCCTGACTGCCATTCCCAGCGCGATTGCCCCTGTCAGCAGCAAGAGCCAGTAGGTGAGTATTCGCCACACGAGCACGAAGGCACCGACGGCCTCTTTCGGCATGATCTGCACGAACAGCGAGTATGCCCCGAGCTCTGAGGCCCCCGCTCCGCCGGGAGTCGGTGTTGCGGACGCCACCAGCAGTATGATCATCTGCGCCGACACCGCTCGCAGGTACCCGACGTCCGCGCCGAAAGCCCGGAACACCAGGTAACCGACCGTGAACATACCCATAAAGTACAACGCCGAACACCCGTATGCTCTGATGAGCACCGACGGCCGCTCTGTGGCCAGGAGCTTGAAGCTCGCGTTGTAGCCTCTGAGTCCCTGCCCTATCCCACGGAGCAGCCGCCTCAGGCGAACGGCCAGCCTTCGCGCGCGGACGGCCTTCTGCAGCCGCCGGTCCCACGAAGATATCGTGCGCTGGGCCCATTCGATGCGGAGCGACCCCACGACGACCAGCACGACTCCAAGGAGGTAGAGTGGTACGACCGTGCGAGCCCCGATGCTCAACATATGGGCAAACGGGTCATCCGCCTGATGAATCCCCGAGAGTATGGGGACCACGACAGACAATGCGACCAGCATGCTCTGCGAGACTACGCCTCCGGCGACCACAGCCGCGGACGCCCGTGACATGTCAACGCCGGATTGCTGCAGCACCCAGATAATGCACGGCGCGCCGCCTGAGACAAACGGGGTCACCAGCGACACGAAGTTGGATGCCAGTATGCCCTGCACCACGCGGGGGAATGGCACCTCAGACCCGATACCCTTGCACAACCACCAGAGCCTGAAAGCATCGAACCACAGTGCCAGCGCGAGGCACGCGAGTCCGGCAGCGAGGTACCTCCAGTCGCCGCGACGGAGAACTGCAAGCATGCCCGTCTTATCCGGGACCACTGCGATGACGATGAGAAACACCACTATACTGAAGCCCACAGCAGTGAGCGTGCTTCTCAGGATGCCTTTTTCCGGCATGCCACTCGGCTTCAGATGAGTCTCAGATACTGGCCTTGGACTGTCGTTCATCACGTGCCTCGCTCGATGACATTCGACGCAGGTGCAGCGGGCTCGACAGAATACGCATTCAATGCGAGCCTCGCTCCAACCTGCCTGTAACAGAGTGTTTATGCGATTCGTCCAGGCTATGTAGGCAGTGTTAGCCTCAATTGTCACGTCATCTGAGCTAGTGTATAATAGGTGCGTTGACCTTGTGGGTTGCAGAATCAGTCCTGCTACCACCGCATTTGAGAGTAGCAGGATTCGCGGGCGGTGATATATCTTGGCAATCGACGCTCTATACGAAATCCGCGAAGCCGAAGCCAGGGCCAGACAGCAGCTGGATCAGGCGAGGGCTGAAGCGCAGGAGACAGCCGGCCGGGCCGCTGCGGAATCCAAATCCATCGTGGCCCAAGCCAGGCAAGACTCGATCGCGGACTCCCAGAAGATGATCGAAGAAGCCACCGGTCGTGCCGGCGAAGAGATTGCCCTCATGACCTCCAAGGCCACGGTGGAGAGATCCCGAGTATCGGAGATGGCCAGCCGGAACATGGAGACGGCAGTTTCTTTCATCGTTGAAAGGATTGTGACAGCCCGTGGCCGTCGCTAGGATGAAGAAAGTGACCGTCATCGGTCACAGTTCCGGCAAGGAGAGGGCCATAGAGACCCTGCAAAGCCTGGGAAGCGTGCAAGTGCTTGACATCAGCGATAGTGAGCAGCCGCTCCAGGGACCAGGCTCCGGAGCTTCATCCTCAGGGGAAATCGACGCGGCTCTGCAGGAGATAGCATTCTCTACCAGTTTCCTTGACAGGTTTCAGGTCAGACAAAAGAGTCTTCTCGACAGTTTCATAGGATCAAAGGTCACTCTCGACGCAGACAAATACCAGCAGACAGTGGCCTTTTTTGATTACCATGATGTCTACCGCAAGTGTTCGATGATTGATTCGCGGCTCGCCGAGATCAGAAATACCAGGGCCAGGCTGCTTTCTCAGAAAGATACGCTCCCCCCATGGGTGGATCTCGATGTGCCTGCTCAGGATCTGGGCGGCACGGAAACGACGGATATCACTCTAGGTTCGATGACTGCCCGCGAATATGAGGCCATGGAACAGGCCATCCGGGATTCAGGCCGGGCCCTGGACGTGTGGCCCGTGTCTCGTGATTTGAGGCAGGTATACTTCCTGCTTGCCGTGATCAAGGACGACAGAGAGGCTCTTGATGTGGTGCGGCCGTTCCCCATCAACAAGGTGTCTGTCGGGGAACTTACCGGGAGCGTGAGGATGGCGCTCGCCGAGATCGAGACCGGTCTCTCGAGACTCGATAGTGAAGAGGGAGGCCTGGTGGCCGAGGCGAAAGGCCTACTCCACCACTACGATGAGCTTCTCGCGCTTCATGATGAGTTGATGGCCACCAGGGCCAGGTTTGCCGTCCAGGGCAACTTCGCCAGGACTGAGCAGGTCTTTGCGCTGCAAGGCTGGGCAAGGACCGCTGAGGCTGATACGCTCAGGCGCGCGCTTGAAGGTTCATCTGCGCTGCTCCAAGTGAGCTTCGCGGACCCCGGTCCGGGCGAGACGCCACCGGTCGTTCTCGAGAACAGCCGGTTGATCGAGCCATTCGAGATGGTCACCACCATCTACGGCCTGCCGAGCTACAACGAAACCGACCCGACGCCGCTCCTGGCGCCGTTCTTCTTCGTTTTCTTTGGGCTTGCGCTGTCTGATGCCGCATACGGGCTGCTGCTCATGATCTTGTCTCTATACGCGATCAAGAAGTTCGACATGCCGTGGTCACAGAAGAAGCTCTTCAGGCTGCTCGCAATGTGCGGCATCTCGACTGTCGTTTTCGGGGCGCTGCTGGGCAGCTGGTTCGGCAACCTGTACGACATCCTGCCACCGTCTTTGGGATTCCTGCGCACGTTCCGCGACGCTTTGTTCTGGTTTGATCCTTTGGCAGACCCTTTGAGAATGCTCATAATATCGCTCGCTCTCGGAATCGTGCAGGTCTGGTTCGGCATCGCCATCAAGATGCGGGCGACCATAAGACGATCTGGTCTGGTGACAGGCCTTCTCGACCAGGGCACGTGGCTCTTCTTGTTGGGGTCGCTGATCTTCATGGTTCTGGCTCAGGCAGGCATCGTGCCAAAGACGCTTTCCAGCCTCGCAGGCAGAATGGCCCAGGTCGGTGCGCTGCTGGTCGTGGCCGCCCAGGGCCGCAACGCCAAGAGCTGGATAGCCAAGCCTTTCGCGGGGCTCTATGGCCTGTACAGTATCATTGGATACTTTAGTGACGTCCTCTCATACGCCAGGCTTCTGGCTCTAGGTCTGGCAACAGGGGTCATTGCGAATGTTGTAAACCAAATGGCTACCCTGGTGCAGCCCATACCGCTCCTGGGCCCGGTCCTCATGTTGCCCGTGCTCGTAGGCGGGCACATGTTCAACTTCGTGATCAATATCCTCGGTAGCTTCATACATTCCGGCCGTTTGCAGTTTGTTGAGTTCTTCACGAAGTTCTTTGAAGGGGGTGGCAAGACTTTCAAGCCATTCCGCAGGGACAACAAGTACACTGCCATACGTCACCACGTTGTTGGTTAGAATCACTGGTCCGCTAGGCAAGAGGTGAGAGAGCCATAAGTGGGGAGGAATCAAATCCAAGATGTTAGCGGCAAGTGCAGGGTTTGCCATCATGATTGCAATTCTAGCGCTCGCGTTTTTCGCGAAGACCACTGGCGGCCTCGCGCTGGCAGTGCTAGGTGCTGCAACGGCTGCAGCGCTGGCGGGTATTGGCTCCAGTCTTGGTGTCGGCATCGCAGGTGAAGCCTCGGCCGGGGTCACCGCTGAGGACCCCGAGAAGTTCGGCAAGTTGCTCTTGCTTCAGGCACTTCCGGGCACCCAGGGTATCTATGGGTTCCTGGCGGCATTCCTCGTTATGTTCAAGGTCGGGTTTTTCAGCGGCACGATCGCAAACCTGACTGTTGACCAGGGTTGGCAGATATTCTTCTCGTGTCTGCCGGTGGGACTGAGCTGCCTCGTGTCTGGCATCTACCAGGGCCGCGCGTCCGTTGCGTCCATCAACCTGGTTGCCAAGAGGCCTGAAGAGTCCGGTAAGGCCCTCATCTTTCCCGCGATGGTTGAGACCTATGCCGTTCTCGGCCTGCTCGCAACCATCCTGCTCGTGATGTTTGGCGTGAAGATATAACGACGGGCCAGGAGTGTAGCTCATGGCACTTTCAAACATAATCGAACGCATCAACGGTCAGGCGGCCGAGGAAGCCGCATCCATCCGGGCTGATGCGGCGCAGAAGGCTGAGCAGGCGCGGAACGCCGCCAGGGTACAAGCGAGCGCGCTGCTTGCGGAGGCTCGTGATAAGGGAGCGGCCAGCGCCGAGTCTCACAGGCGCCGGCTTGTGACGCTTGCTTCGCTGGACCTGCGAAAACAGGTGGGCTATGCCCGCCAGCAGGCGATGGACCAGGCGTTCGCTACCGCGCTTGAGCGCATCCAGAAGATGGACGATGCTGTCTACCTGCCGCTCCTCAAAGACCTCATCGTCTCGGCGGCGGAGACGGGTGACGAACTGATAGTGCTGTCGCCTGGTGACAGGGGAAGGGTTACGGCCGGTTTCCTATCCGACGTCAACGACGCTGTGCGCGCCGCAGGAAAGAGCGGTAACCTGTGCCTCTCGGATGAGACGAGGCCGTTTTCCGGTGGCGTGGTGCTCGTCGGGAAGAACGTCGAGTTGAATTGCACTTTCGAGAGCACGCTGAAGCTGATCCGCGACGACATAGAGCCGGAAGTGGCTTCGATCTTGTTCGGCGAAGGCAAGCCGCAGTAGGAGTTGACGCTGATGCCGGAGAGGTTTCCAACCATAATGGACGACACCGCCTTTGCCTTTCCGGTGGCGCGCATCCGGGTGCTGGAGACGAAGCTCCTCGACAGGCAGCGCTTTGAGCGGATGCTCGACGCCGCCGACGCGGCCGAGGTCTACAGGATACTCGCGGAGACCGAGTACGCCGAGGCGCTCGCAGGGTCAGATGACCCTAACGCGTTTGAGCAGGTGCTGGGCGCGGAGTTCAGGCGCGTCTACCATTACCTGGGCACGTTCGTCACGGAGAAGGCCGTGCTCGACAGCCTGTTGCTGAGGTACGACTTCCACAACCTCAAGGTGCTGTTGAAGCAGGCGCTTTTGGGTGAAGAGCCCTCTCCAGACTCGCTCTTCCAGGTCGGGACGGAGCCCGCATCCGCGCTGTCTCAGGGCGTCACCGCCGTGCTCGACGGGAAGCCGCACGCAATGCCGGAGCAGTACGCTGACGCAGTCCGGGAAGCAAAGGCGCTATACGAGAAGAGCCTCGATCCACAGCAGATAGACATAGCCGTCGACCGCAGGCTGTTTGAGTTCGGGGCGAAGATGGCGCGGGAAAGCAAGAGCCAGATGCTTCAGGACCTCTGGCAGGCGTGGGTGGACCTCGCCAACTTCAGGTCTTTCGCCCGGGCGGCGGCGCGGGGCCGGGACATATCGTTCCTGGCCCAGGTGCTGCTCGAGGGTGGCACGCTAGGCCGGAAGTCTTTCCTGGATATATACAAGCCGTCAACCGACGCGATGGATGACCTCGTGGCGCTCGGCAACAAGACCCGGTACAGGAACGTGGTTTCCTCCGGGCTCGGGTCCTTCAAGAGCACACGGTCGTTCACCCTGTTCGAGAAGCTATCCGACAACTTCACGCTCTTTTTGTTGGACCCGTCTAAGCGCATATCTCTCGGCCTCGAGCCGGTCGTCGCGTATCTCCTTGCCAAGGAGAACGAGATAAGAAACCTGCGGATCATCCTCACGGGCAAGATCAACAGGTTGCCGGCTGAGTCCATCAGAGAAAGGTTACGTGATGTCTATGTCTAAGGTCGCGGTCGTCGGCCCCAGGGACGCGATCCTCGCCTTCAAAGCTCTTGGCGCGGACGTGTTCCCGGTCGCACAGAGGTCGGCTGCTCTGGCCGCGGTCGAGAAGGCGGCCGGCTTGGGCTATAAGCTGGTCTTCCTGTGCGAGTCGCTCGCAGGCGGGATGGAGAAGCCGCTATCGGAACTGCAGGAGCGCATCACGGCCACCATCACTATCATCCCCGACCGGGAGAGCACCGGCGCGTCTCTCGCGCGCGTCAAGAAGCGCGTTGAGAAAGCCATCGGGGTCGATATCCTGTTCAAGGGAGAGGAAAAGGCATGACAGACAACACCGCCAGGCCGAACGCGGACGGCGCCGGCCGGATCGAAAAGATATCGGGCCCGCTCGTTGTGGCTTCGGGCATTGGCGGAGCCAGGATGTACGACGTTGTCCGCGTCGGAAAGTCCAGGCTCATCGGTGAGATAGTCGAGCTACGGAGGGACCGCGCTTCCATCCAGGTGTACGAAGAGACCTCCGGTCTGGGACCGGGGGAGCCTGTCGTGACGACCGGCCAGCCACTCAGCGTCGAGCTCGGCCCTGGGCTGATGAGCTCGATTTACGACGGTATCCAGAGGCCTCTTTCGGTCATCCAGGAGATGGCGGGCGACTACGTGACCAGGGGCATCGAGCTACCGGGCCTCGACCACTCCAGGAAATGGGCCTTCCAGCCCTCAAAGGCTGCCGGAGACAAGGTCAGGGCGGGCGACATCATCGGGACCGTCCAGGAGACGCCCATTGTCGTGCACAAGATCATGGTGCCGCCTGACTTCCCGGAGGGCTTCATAAAGGAAATCAAGCCTGTTGAGGCAACTGTGGACGAGACTGTCGCGACCATCGACTGCGGCGGACAGGTCCGCAACGTGACGATGCTCCAGAGATGGCCGGTGCGGCGTGGTCGCCCGGTCAAGGAGAAGATGGCGCCGGTCGAGACGATGGTGACCGGGCAGAGGATCATCGACACGTTCTTTCCAATCGCAAAAGGCGGCACGGCCTGCATCCCCGGACCGTTCGGGAGCGGCAAGACCGTGGTCCAGCACCAGCTGGCCAAGTGGGCCGACGCCGAGATCATAGCATTCATCGGCTGCGGGGAGCGCGGCAACGAGATGACGGACGTGCTGCTCGAGTTCCCCGAGCTGAAGGACCCGAGGACGGGCCGCCCGCTCATGGAGCGGACCGTGCTGGTGGCGAACACCTCAAACATGCCCGTCGCGGCCCGTGAGGCCTCGATCTACACGGGCATCACGATCGCCGAGTATTACCGCGACATGGGCTACACGGTCGCCCTGATGGCCGACTCGACATCGCGATGGGCCGAAGCGCTCCGTGAGATCTCCGGGCGCCTCGAAGAGATGCCCGGTGAGGAAGGGTACCCGGCGTACCTGGGCTCGCGCACGGCTGAGTTCTACGAGAGGGCCGGCCGAGTGAAGTGCGCGGGGAGTGATGACCGCGAGGGCGCCCTGTCGGTCGTCGGCGCGGTGTCGCCTCCAGGCGGGGACCTTTCGGAGCCCGTGACGCAGGCGACGCTCCGCATCGTGAAGGTGTTCTGGGGACTGGACGACAGGCTCGCCGCCCGCAAGCACTTCCCGGCGATCAACTGGCTCATCAGCTACTCGCTCTACGCCGAGAGGGTCACGGACTTCCTCAGACAGGCCATAGCGCCTGAGTTCCCGGATATGCGCGAGCAGGCAATGGCGCTCTTGCAGCAAGAGGCGGAGCTCCAGGAAATCGTGAGACTGGTCGGCCTGGACGCCCTGTCGGAACGGCAGCGCATGGTGCTGGAGACGTCCAAGTCGCTTCGCGAAGACTTCCTGTACCAGAGCGCTTTCCATGAGGTGGACACATACTGTTCACTGAAGAAGCAGTACAGGATCATGAAACTCATCCTGATGCTCCACGAGCTCGCAAGTGACGTGCTGTCCAAGGGCGCGCCGATAGACAAGATACTGGCCATGCCCGTGCGCGACAGGATCTCGCGCGCGAGGCTCGTTCCCGAGCAGGAGCTCAGCCAGTTCGATGGCATCGAGGAACAGATAAGGGCCGAAATGCCTCGGCCGTAGGAGGCTTGCTCTGATGCTCAAAGAGTACATGACGATTGCCGAAGTCACTGGCCCGCTCATGATGGTTGACCGGGTCGATGACGTGCACTATGACGAACTGGTTGAGGTGGAACTGCCCGGTGGTCAGCTGAGGCGGGGCAAGGTGCTTGTGGCTGAGACCGGAAAGGCCCTCGTCCAGCTGTTCGAGGGCACGACGGGCATCGACGTGACGAAGACCAAGGTCCGTTTCCTAGGCAGGACGATCGAGCTGCCTGTCTCCATAGAGATGCTGGGCCGGGTGTTCGACGGGTTCGGCAGGCCGATCGACAACGGCCCCAAGATCATCCCCGAGGCGCGGCTCGATATCAACGGCAACCCGATCAACCCGTACGCCCGGGCATACCCGTCCGAGTTCATCCAGACCGGCATCTCGGCCATCGACTGCATGAACCCGCTGGTGCGCGGGCAGAAGCTCCCGGTGTTCTCCGGCTCAGGCCTGCCGCACCCTGAGATAGCGGCGCAAATCGCCAGGCAGTCCAAGGTGCTTGGCGGCGAGAGCTTCGCCGTCGTCTTCGCCGCGATGGGCATAACGTTCGAGGAAGCCGACTACTTCATCACGGACTTCCGCAAGACGGGCGCCATCGAGCGCGCGGTCATTTTCGTGAATCTCGCCAACGACCCGGTCATCGAGCGCATCGCGACCCCCCGTATGGCGCTGACCACTGCAGAGTACCTGGCGTTTGAGAAGGGGATGCACGTCCTCGTCATCCTGACGGACATGACGAACTACTGCGAGGCGCTCCGCGAGGTGTCCGCGGCCCGCAAGGAAGTGCCTGGCCGCCGCGGCTATCCGGGCTACATGTATACCGACCTCGCGATGGTATACGAGCGCGCGGGCAGGATCCGGGGCAAGCCGGGCTCGATCACCCAGATCCCGATCCTGTCGATGCCCGAGGACGACAAGACGCACCCGATACCCGACCTGACAGGCTACATCACGGAGGGCCAGATCATCCTGAGCCGTGAACTGCACAAGAAGGGCATCTACCCGCCCATCAACATATCCATATCGCTCTCCCGTCTTAAGGATAAGGGTATCGGCGAGGGTAAGACCCGTGAGGACCATGCGGGCGTGCTGAACGAGCTTTCCGGCGCGTACGACAAGGGCCGCGAGGCCCGCGAGCTGGCCGTCGTGCTCGGCGAGGCGGCGCTGACACCGACCGATAAGGCGTTCCTCCGGTTCGCCGATGAATTCGAGAACAAGTTCGTCCGCCAGGGGATCAATGAGGAACGCAGCATTGAACAGACTCTGGACATCGGGTGGAAACTCATGACCCGGCTGCCGCGGAGCGAGCTCAAGCGCGTCAGCGACGCAAACGTCGAGAAGTACATGCCGAAGTAGAACTTCACGCTGGAGGTCCGTTTCAATGGAGATGCGTGTCAGCGCGACTCGCATGGAACTTCAGAAGCTCAAGGCGCGCGTGAAGATGGCCAAGAGGGGCCACAAGCTCCTCAAGGATAAGCGCGATGAGCTCATAAAGGAATTCATGGTCCTGATCCGCAAGAACAAGGACCTGCGCATCCTCGTGGAGCAGAAGCTGAAGCAGGCCCACGACAGCTTCCTTGTGGCGCGTGCGGTGATGTCGCCGGAGATGATGGAAGAGGCGCTGATGGGCACGAACGAGAGGATAGACGTGACTCATTCCAGCCGCAACATCATGAACGTGACCGTCCCGGTCTTCTCGCTGGAGAAGACCGGCTCAGGATACGCGTACGGCTACGCGACCACGTCGGGTGAGCTTGACACGGCGCTCGTAAACTACGCCGAGGTCATGCCGCTCATGGTGGAGCTCGCTCAAGTGGAGCGGTCCGTCGAATTGCTCGCCGACGAGATCGAGAAGACCAGGCGGCGCGTCAACGCTCTTGAGTACGTGCTCATCCCGGAGCTTGAGGCCGGGGTGAAGGACATCTCGATGAAACTCGCTGAGATGGAGCGCTCGAACGCATCAAGGCTTATGAAAATCAAAGACATCGTACGGGCGCACTAGTGCCGGTGGAAGCTCTCTAAAACCACGTGGTCTCAGACCACGTTTTTTCTTTTCTACCAGCGAAAACAGGTCGCAGGCTCGCATATGCGGCTTGGCCCTATCCCAAACTATTATCAAAGAAGTGGTAAGCCATTCCAGTTCCCTCAGTGGAAAGTCCTTCCGGGGGAGGGAAAATCGTGGAAAAAGCCATCATACGGGGAGGAGCCAGGCTGCGGGGTTCGGTGCGCATAGGCGGTTCAAAAAACGCCGTGCTGCCCGTTCTCGCCGCTTCGATTCTTGCTGAGTCGCCTTGTGTGATACGCGATGTCCCACACCTGGATGACGTGCTGACCATCTGCGAAGTGCTGCAGTCCCTGGGCGCTGTGATCAAGTTCCACCCGGACGGCGCGATCGAGGTGGACACCTCATCAATCTCCGTGACCGAAGCCCCGTACGCCCTGGTGCGCAGGATGCGGGCGTCTTTTCTTGTCATGGGGCCGCTTCTCGCGAGGCTCGGTCACGCCAGGATCTCGCTTCCTGGCGGGTGCGCCATCGGGGCGCGCCCGATAGACCTGCACCTTAAAGGCTTCGAGGCGTTAGGCGCGAGAGTCAGCCTCGGCGATGGTTACGTGAAAGTCGTGTCCGCCGGGCTCGCCGGCGACAAGGTGTATCTCGACTTCCCCAGCGTGGGCGCGACAGAGAATATCATGATGGCCGCCGCGCTCTCTGAGGGCACTACGTTCATAGAAAACGCCGCTGAAGAGCCCGAAATCATCGACCTCGGGAACTTCCTTTCCAACATGGGCGCCGGGGTCCGGGGCGCAGGCACGAAGGTCATCAGGGTCGACGGACGCAGGAATCTTCACGGCGTAGACTACACTGTGATCCCGGACAGGATTGAGGCAGGGACGTTCATGGTGGCGGGCGCGATAACTCGCGGCGACGTCGTGGTGGAAAACGTCGTGCCGGAGCACCTCAAGCCGGTGATCGCGAAGCTACAAGAGGTCGGTGCGCAGGTCATTGAAGAGAGCGAGACCCAGGTGCGTGTGATAGGCCCGGACCGTCCGGAGGCGACCGACCTGAAGACCTTGCCGTACCCCGGTTTCCCCACAGACATGCAGGCGCAGATGATGGCCCTGATGTGCGTGGCGGAAGGTACCAGCATCGTGACCGAAACCGTCTTCGAGAACCGTTTCATGCACGTTGGAGAGATGAAAAGGATGGGGGCCGACATAAAGATCGAAGGCAGGAGCGCCGTGGTGCGCGGCTCCCAAAACGTCTGGGGGGCGCCCGTGAGGGCGCCTGACCTCCGCGCCGGGGCCGCGCTCATGCTGCTCGGGCTGCGTGCGCAGGGAATCACCGAAGTCTCGGGGCTCGAGCACATAGACCGGGGGTATGCGGACATCGCGAGCAAACTCCGTGCGCTCGGCGCGGACGTCCAGCGAGTGCCGGATCTCATCTAGGACGCAAAACCCTCCCAGGCAGGAACGTAACACATCCCCCTCTCGCCGCCGCCAGGCTTCACCCGGCTCCGGGCCACGGCCTCGTGCCTCGCTGTAATAACCCGTCCACACCAGCAATAGAGTTAGGAAAGCGACCCTCTCGAATGTGTGGTGTTGGCGGGCCTTGAGACGACTCCTCACTTTAATGCTCCTGCTTGTGCTCATTTCCGTAGTCGTGTTGCCGGCCTTGCTTGCTCGCGGGTGCTCACCCTTGAGCCTTCACCGGGCGGGGTCCGGTGCCTCCATACCGGTCACTCTCACCCTGTACAGGCACGATACTCAGTCCCTCGAGCAGATGGACCTGG
>JAUYEF010000053.1 GCA_030691635.1 Bacillota bacterium | reverse complement strand
CCCCTGGGAGAGCTGCCCGATGACTCACCCGTGCTGGATCCTTTGAGGCAGGCCGGCACAGGGGAACCACTTCCGCCTCTCACCATTGACGTGGGGATTGCGGCATACAAAGGCGACAGAATGGTCGGTTTTCTTGACGGCAAGGACGCCAGAGGTTTCCTCTGGGCGGTCGGGAGGGTGCACCACACAGACCTGGAGATACCCGACCCATCCGGTCAACCGGGCCTACTCGGCCTGACCGTGATCCGCGCCAGCTCATCAATTAAACCCATCCTCAACGGCCGGCTACCCTCGATTAAGGTGCAGGTGCACGTTGACCTGGAACTATCCGAAGTGCCCTTCGCAGTACGAACGGGAAAAGAGGTGGTCGACGCGCTTGAGCACCAGGTCAATGCCCTTGTGGAACGGGAGATTCGAAGCACCCTCGGCATAGTGCAGGGGAAGCTTAAGTCGGACATATACGGCTTCGGCCGGCTTGTCTGGCAAGCCAACCCTCGCCTGTGGTCACAGCTAGAACCTGTCTGGAATGATGAGGTTTTTCCCCTGGTGAAGGTGGAGATCGAGGTCAAGAGCAGGATCAGGGGACCGGGCAGCATCCTCCGGGAATGAGATTCGAGTTAAGCCAACCTACTCGCGAGGAGGCCACTGCAAGGGGGGCTCGTCCAGCGGGGGTAGGTCGTCAGTCCTTTATGGGCCCGATGAGCCTGCCCACGCCCCCGACCGTGAGCAAGTATAGAAGCGCGCCAAGGCTGACCGCGGCAATCAGGGCCACGCTCTGCAGATGTGTTGCGCCCATGATTGCGTCATAGGAATAGCGGATGACCCCAGCCATGAAGAGAGCGGCGACAGCGGGACGTAATGGAGCGCCCCGTACGTCGCGCAACAGGCCCGGTATGTGAGCGGAGAGCGCCAGGAAGTTCAGGCCCGCGCAAACCATCATGCCCACCATCGTACCGTACGCAGCCCCTACGATGCCGAACGCAGGCAGTCCGGTAAGGTAATAGGTCACCACAGTCTGTGCCCCCGCCGCAAGCAGGTGGTTTCTCATCAAGACTCCAAACCTGCCCAGGCCCTGCAGGCTGCCGGCGGTCAATTGCTCAAGGGACAGCAGCAGCGGGACGGAAGCCATAACCGCAAGGACAGGAGCCATCTCTGGGTCCTTGTAGAGGAAAGCAGGGATTTCAGCGGACAGCACGTACAGCCCCACCGCGGCAGGCAGCATGAGTGTGATCGAGACTCTCAACGCCGTGCCGACGAGTCTCCTGATCCGGGGCAACTCTCTCCTGGCCTGGGCGCTTGTCACGGCAGGCACGAGGCTCACCTGGAGCGCGGCGGTGACCACAGTCGGAAGAGTCACCAGCGGCATCGCGCCTCCTGCCAGCCGGCCGTAGAGCGCCGTCGCCTCACGGAAAGGCATCCCCAACGACTGCAGCCTCATGGGAATCACCGCGACGTCGATGAGGTGCGTCACGCTCAACATCCCCGTTACCAGCGACAAAGGTGCCGCGATGCGGGCGATTTCTCCCAGAATCCGCGCGGACCCACTGTACGAGCGGCCATGCGCCATACGTTGCGATGTCGCAGTCCTCCGGCTCGACGAGTGCGCCCAGAGAACGCACAGGAGCCCCGCCGCTGAGCCGGTAACGGTCCCAAGGGCGGCGCCGGCGGCGGCCATCTCTATCCCCAGAGGCAACATGGCGAATACCAGCACAAAGGTGGTGATGACCCTGATGGCCTGCTCCACGACTTGAGAGACTGCTGCGGGCCACATTGTCTGCCGGCCGTGGAACAGACCGCGGTAGGCGGCTGTCACGGCCTCGAAGAAGATGCCGGGCGCAATGGCGGCGATGACGACCACGGACCCTGGATCCTTGGTCAGAAACTTGGCGACCGGACGGCTCAGCCCAAACATGAGGATAGACAGGGCGAATCCGAGCGCGCTGAGGAGCCAGAGCGAGGTCTGGAAGACGGCGTCCGCTTCAGCCCGGTTATGCACGGCCTCACGCTCAGCCACCATGCGAGAGGTGGCCGTCCTGATGCCGGATGTGCAGACCGCGACGGTCAGGAAGTACACCGGCATGGCCATCTGCAGAAGGCCCATCCCCTCAGGCTTGAGGATACCGTACAACAGAACTCGATAGACCGCTCCCAACGCTCGGCTTATCACAGCCGCGCCGGCCAGCGTGTACGCGCCGCCTAAGAACGACCTTGCCGATCTCCTCGGTGAGCTCGGACGAGACCCAACCGGTTTCATGCTTACACATATCGTCGCTTTGGGCTGAATAGACGCGGCCCCGCGATCGAATGCGAAGGACTTAGAGCGCCCGGATCGGCAAAACGCACGGTGTATTTCGAGGAGGTGTTGTGCCCTTGAACGGGACGGAGACGTGATTCATGCGCCGTTATGCTGGGAGCAGGCACCTAACAAAGGGGTATCTGGTCCAAGCGGCCGCGACGAAGCGCGCGTCCGCAGTCCATAGCTCGCAACGCTCTCTCTCTGCCAGCGCCAGGTAGGCGGTGTCATAGACTGTTGGCTGGTCCAGTTCCACAGCCAGGGCAAAAGCCCTATCCAACAGACCAGCATCCCAGACGTACTTGATCCCCAGCCTATCAAGCAGGCCAAGAGATTCTATACAGTGCCCCGCCGGTATCTCGTTTCGCCGCATCTTTCTCCTGAGAACCGAGGCGACTTCGACTGGAAGGAATTGCGGAGCGATGATTCTTTCTTCAGCCCACGACTCGAGCCACTGCAAGGCTGGGTCGCTTCCGTGTTCCCAGGTGAGCAGTTTGAGAACCAGACTGGCGTCAACGCAGACGATCACTGGTAGCTGTCCTCACGGCCCTGGAGCGGTTTTCCTGGGTCTGCC
>JAUYEF010000421.1 GCA_030691635.1 Bacillota bacterium | reverse complement strand
TGCGAAGATGGCGCGCTCAACAGGAGCTTGAAACTCGCGCTCCTGGAGCAGTCTGAGCAGTTCGCGCTGAATGCCAAGTCTTCGCCACAATGCATCCAGCACCCAGGCAGCACCCATGGGCTTGCTTGACACGAGCCTGGGCTGTGATGATGACTCTGTGCCGGATGGCACTACCTGGCTGGGGTCGAGGAAATGTGAGATGCTGCCGACAAGGCGCGCGAGCGCTTGCCTGTCCACGTGTTCTTCACGGCCGAGGTTAAACAGCACGCGCACGCGAGAGCGGCGAGCAACGGGGTCCCACTCGTTGTGGGCCAGCTGCACGTAGCGGACCACAGATCCGTCCTTATTGGTCCTTGAGGTAGTTCGTATGTACATATCTAGATGATACCTCGTGTATGTGGTATTGTGCAAGTATTAAGTTCCACGACATGTATCTATGCCAAACGCAGAAAACCGCCCAGATCTGTTGGGCTGGTATGCTGTACGCTGGGGGTTCTCCTCACGGCCATTCCGCGTGTGCCCAAACACTGTCGAACTTGGGTTCATAGCCAATCAGGTATTCAGCCTGCCCAACCTTTTGCCTCATGACTTGGTATGCTGTGTTCAGACTGGCTGCTTCAGTTGGGACCGCCCAAGCTAGGGCCGGAGGCCGTGTTGGAATGGCGACATATGCCCTGGCAGGGCCCATTAATGATAGGAACTGGGCCACACGATTGACACAGCCTTCGTCGTCGTTGACGTCTCGGACGAGCATCGTCTCAGTGATGAGTTCTCCCCGGTAATCATGGGCGAATTCCAGTATTCCGTCCAGAATCCTTTCAAGAGCCAGCGATCTGTAGGGACGGTTCACCTTTCGGCATACATGCTTATCGACACTATCCACCTTGATAGAGACGAGGTCAGCGTAGCTCAAGTCATTCCTCACATCAAGTCTGGATATCAGCGAGGCGTTAGTCATGACAGCTACTCTCAGACCAACAGGTTGAACGCCTCGTATCATCGCACCAAGGTTCTGGTCGAGCGTGGGCTCCCCATCGGGGACAAGGGTCACATAATCGATGCTTTCGCCCGCGTTGATGACTTGCTCCACACGAACCTTCACTTCATCAATGATGTTCTTGGAGTCGTAGAAAGCCGAGCGGGCAACAATCTGCCTGTAGCCACCTCCCAGCTGACAGTAAACGCACGAATAAGGGCACTTCTTGGCGGGGATGTGACTCACACCCAGACTCCTTCCAAGGCGTCTGGATGGAACGGGACCAAAGACCATCATCTCGAGATCATCTCCTCCGCAATCGGTGCTTACCTGAAAATCGCTTGCTGCTGCTACCGTCAAAAAACGAGTCAATACCCCACCTGTCTACAAACGACGCTGGTGCCTCCCGAGCAGCGCCACAACCACAGGCACGACCGCCAGCTGCAACACGACGCCCGGCAGACTCGAGACCAGGCCTGCCGTTAGTGGGTATAGCACCGGAACGGATGGAAAGCCCAGCAACAGCAGCAGCGATGCGCCAAGCAGGCCGTACACAAGCCTTCCGCCAACCATGGCACCAACCAACGAAAGCACCACACTGAGTCTGAACCGGTGAGCAAGGAGTCCGGACAAAACACCGTATGCGGCCAGTTCGAACGTCATCGCTTGTGCTGTGGGCGGCATAAGAGGTGGCATTCCGGTTAGCAGGGCGCTGAGACCGGGCGTTATCAGGCCGGTGATGAGTCCATATTCCGGCCCATACAGGATTCCAGCAATCAAGACCGGTATGTGCATTGGGAGAAACACCTTGCCCAGTCCGAACGCGTGAAACACCATCGGGATAAGTATGCCGGCCGAGATAAACAGGCCGCATACCGTTATAAGACGTGTTCTCTTGGCATGCACTCTTTGGGTCACTCCTCCTCGGAAAATGGAAACGACCATGAAGCGTCGCCGGTGTTCACACCGGACTCAGCAACCTTCATGGTCGCCACAAATGCACTTACCCTGAATTCAGTGACTGGTGAGCTGCTCTATCCCTGTCCCCGGACTGCCGTGATGGCCTCCTGAACAAGCAGGTCGACCATCTCCGGCAATGGCGCTTGCCTCATACCAACAATGTCCACCCCACACCGGTTCACCGGTATCAGCAGTTTGCGCGCCCTGCTTGCTGCTATGGCTTCAGCCATTCTGGGTGTCAGTTCACCGAGCATCGAGTGAGCCAGCACAATGCCTAAACAGCCGATAATTAGGTCGACATCTTTGACTGTCTGGATAATCGCATTCTCCCCGGTAGCGCCCTGGCTCGCGCCCGCCTTGAGCATCGCTGCCGTCGCCGTCGCGTTCGTGCCCAAAGCGATGATTTCCACGGTGCCAGGCAACGATTTCTTGAGCTTAGAGATGATGTTCTTGCCTATCCCGGCTCCTTGTCCATCGACCACGGCAATCCTGAACGCCATCCGGAAATACCTGCTTCCGTTTGTTGAAGTGCGTACGGCCATGATTCGGCAGGCACTGCTTTTTTCCCTTCACTCAAAGCGCTCCTTAAAGGATGCCCCTCAATTATGATACTGCTCGTTTCGTTAGGCACGGCGATTCCGGGACAGCAACACCCAGTTCCACAGTTGGGTTATCATTTGTTTGGGGCGGCATAGAGCGCAATCGCCACCATGAGCGATTCCAGCCGCTCCATGAGCTGTTCACCGTTCACTTCCACTGAGAGAAATACTGAACTGCCCATGATGCTCGTCTCCAAGCGTGTCGAAACTAGGGGAAGGTATCCAGGGTCTCGATAGTTGTCGTACGCGACTCCAGGCTCATACCAGACCCGGGCCGAGCACGATTCTACTGAGCTGTTCATGGGGCGCTCCACAGAAGAGAGACGATGAACTGCCCATGTTGCTCGTCCACAAGCTGGTCAAACGTGACGGAAGGTATCCAGTGTCTCGGTGGAAGGGGTTCGGGGTTCCCGAGTCTCCGTGGCTCGCGTAGTGACTCGTCGCAGGACGTGCATGATCTCGCGTGGTGTTAACGAAGGGACGGCACCGATCCTCTGTACGAGGGTCGCTGCCGTTTGCTCCTTCGGCGTCTCAAACGTTGCCGGCTCCATCTGTTGACCAC
>JAUYEF010000387.1 GCA_030691635.1 Bacillota bacterium | reverse complement strand
ATGCCCACGAGGTCTATCAGCATATTGGTCGCCACATTGTCGCTGACGACGATCATGAGGAGCGCGACGTCGCGCACGCTCATCTTCAGCCCTGGTGTCAGGTCCAGGAGGACGCCGGTGCCGGTCGTCACATTCTCAGATGTGAGTACCATCTGGTCATCCAGCGAGAAACGTCCATCGAGCGCCTGCTTCCACACCTCGATAAGTATGGGCACCTTTGTGCAGCTGGCGGTCGGGAATCGTTCGTCAGCGTTGAACTCAAGCACCTCGCCCGAGCGGAGATGCCGAGCGTACAGCCCGAACGTCCCGCTGAAGCTGGAGACCAGCTTCTCGAAGTACTTCATGATACTCACGCGACCATCACTCCCCCGCAAAGTCATACTCGGAAAGGCGTGGCTTCTCCGTGGCTACCTGAGCCTCGGGTCCAGGGCATCCCGCAAACCGTCGCCGAGCAGGTTTAGCGCCAGGACGGTGACCGCGATGGCGGTACCTGGAATGATCGTGAGGTACGGCGCCTGCCTCAGATACTCACGTCCTTCGTTGAGCATCGCGCCCCATTCCGGGTCCGGCGGTTGTGCGCCAAGACCGATGAAACTCAGTCCCGCAGCCGACAGGATCGCGCCTCCCACACCCAGGGTCGCCTGGATCAGGATGGGCGCCATGCAGTTTGGCAACACATGGCGCAGTATGATGAGGGCATCAGACAGCCCTTCAGCTCTTGCCGCCTCTATGAATTCCTTCTGCTTCACCGAGAGCACCTGGCCACGCACCAGCCTGGCATAGCCGACCCAGCTCACCATGGCAAGCGCTATCATCGCGTTGTTCAGGCTGGGTCCCAGCACGGCCATGATCGCGATTGCGAGGATGAAGAACGGGAACGCCATCACAATGTCTACGCTCCGCATGATGATCTCGTCGGTCAGGCCCCCGAAGTACCCGGCGATGGCGCCGAGGGTCACGCCGATCGAACCGGATAGCAGCACAACGATGATCCCGACCTGGAGCGATATCCTCGCGCCATAGATCAGCCTGGACAACAGGTCTCTTCCGAAGTCATCCGTGCCGAGCAAATAGCCCGGGCTGCCCGGAGGCTTCAGACGGTTTGCCGAGCCGAGGTGAGCGATCGGGTCGTACGGCGCTACCAGAGGCGCCGATAGGGCGATTATCCACACCAGGATCACCACGATACCGCCGGCCGTCGCGGCCCGGTTCTTCAGAAACCGTCTCAGCGCGTCGAGCAGCAGGCTGACCGGCTGCGGGTCTTGCCCTTCTACAAGGGGTGATGCAGTGCCCCGTCGAGTCATGCCGCTCCCTCCTAGTCGTAGCGGATACGTGGGTCAAGAAACGTGTACATCAGGTCAACGAACAGGTTCATGACCACGAACGTGAAGCACAGCACGAGAGTTGTGCCCTGCACCATCGGAAAATCGCGCCTCAGGATCGAGTTGACGGCAAGCCGGCCGACCCCAGGCCAGCTGAAGATGGTCTCGGTCACGACGGCGCCGCCCAGCAGGCCACCGAACTGCATTCCAACGACAGTCACCACTGGGATCAGGGCATTCTTGAGCGCGTGCTTGTAGATGACGACCCTTGAGGACAGCCCTTTCGCCCATGCCGTGCGGATGTAGTCCTGCCTGATGACTTCCAGCATACTGGACCTGGTCATGCGGGTGACAAGCGCAAGCATGGACAAGCCCAGAGATGTGGCCGGCAACAGCAGGTGGCGGAGCACATCGCCCAGCCCGTCCTCTATATGCCCGATCCCAGTCGTCGGCAGGAGCCCCAGGCGCAGCGAGAAGATCAGGATGAGTATGAGACCGAACCAGAACCTGGGCACGGATATCCCGAATGCGGCAAATACCATGCTGGCATTGTCGACCCAGGAGTTTTGCCTGACGGCCGAAATCACGCCGAGTGGGAGCGCGATAAGAAGCGAAATCGCCATGGAAGCAAGCGTGAGTTGCATGGTGGCGGGAAGGCGTGACGCCACCATGGTCAAGACATCTTCACGAGTCTGAAACGACCGCCCGAGGTTGCCTCTCGCCGCCTTGGAGATGAACATGAGGAACTGCACGTGAAGCGGCTGATCGAGGCCAAATTCCTGCCTCACCTGGGCGATCACGCCGGGGTCCAGGTTCGTCCGCTCGCTGGCCCCCAGTATGGTGAGGACCGGGTCTCCCGGAGCTAAGTGCAGCATCATGAAGACCAGGACCGATATGGCAAACAGTACCGGGATGAGCCCTATGACTCGTCTCGCGATGTAAATGGTCAAACAGATACCTCCGAGAGAGACGGGGGCTCCAGGCCCCCGTCTTAAGCACCACTAGCAGAGCACCGTCCCTATTTGCTCACGAACCCCACATTGCGCTTCACATTGCAGAGGCTCACCCACGGTGTGGGTGGATCGAACTGCTCAACCTTCTTGCTCGTGCCTATCTGCACATACTCGAGGTAACCACCGAGGTGTACCCTGTCCTTGATCGTCATTGTGGCGGCCTCGGTCCACATCGTGGTGCGCTTGTTCTCGTCGACAGTGCCCTTGGCCTTGTCCAGCAGGTCATCGAGCGCCTTGCTCTTGTAGAAGGTGTTATGCGACTGGCCTGTGGCGACCTTCGTGTGGAACATGTACAGCAGCCCGTCAGGCGTGCTGCCGCCACCCATGATGAACATCTCGGTATCGCCTTTGCGTATCTCGTCCAGATGCGTCGCCCAGTCTCGGACCGCGAGTTTCGCATCTATGCCGACCGCCTTGAGCTGCGTGGAGATCAGCGTCGCCATCTTCTGACGGTTCGGGTCGTTATGGACCTTGAGGCTGAACGCAAGCTTCTTGCCACCCTTCTCGAGGACGCCGTCCTTGTTGAGCTTGTACCCCAGGTCGGCGAGTATCTTCTTGGCCTTGTCCGGATTGTACTCCCACATGGTCTTCCAGGTATCAGAGAAGCCCGGGAGCCCCCTGGGCACCGGCCCGTAGGCGGGCTCGGCAAGCATCGCCTCCGGGAAGATGGTCTTCGTGATCTCGGGCAGGTTTATCGCGGAGGCGATGGCCTCCCGGATCTTCGCATCCTGGAACAGGGGCACGTTGAAGTTGAAAGCCGCGTACCTATACCAGCCGAACGTGTTGCGGATGACCGTCACCTTGTTCTCCTTGATCAGGCGCGGGACCTCAGTCGCCGGAATCTGCAGCGCAATGTCAATTTCGCCGGATTCCAGAGCCATGAGCACGACCGACTTATCCGGGATGATCCGGAAGACGACCTTGGCTACCTTCGGCTTGATGAAGAAGTTGTCGTTCCGGGTAAGGACCACGCGGTCATCGGGCTTGTACTCGACGAAGACGAACGGGCCGCACCCGATCGGGGTCTTCGCGAATTTGTCAGCGCCAAGTTTGTCCCGGACTTCCTTTGAGAACACCGGAATACGACCGAGGTCATTCAGCAAGAACGCGTAGGGCGCCTTAGTCGTGACCTTGAACGTGTAGTTATCTGGCGCCTCAATCTTGGCTATGTTCTCAGCAAGCGTGGACTGCAGCCGGGCTTTGTTGGCCGGGTCCAGGATAAAGTCGTACGTGTACTTGACGTCCTGTGCCGTTACCTCTTTCTTGGTGCCTTTGGGGAAGACTTCGTTGCCGTCGTGCCAGTAGAGCCCCTTGCGGATCTTGAACACCCAGGTCACGTCGTTAGGGTTCTCCCAGGACTCTGCCAGCCTCGGGACAACGTTCGTGCCATCGATGCTGACCAGAGGCTCATACACCTGGCTCAAGATGTAGTTATCGCCGTCAGACGAGTACTTCGTCGGATCGAGGGTTTCAATGCTGTAGGGCGTACCGATGGTCAGCGTGTCCTGTACCGGTGCAGGCTTCGGCGGCTCTGGCGTGGCCTTCGGCGGTGCGGAACCCGCGCATCCGGAAATCACCGCTGCCAGCACCACAAACACAACAATCAATCTAGATCTCTTCGACATACGGTTTCAAGACCTCCTCTTCATTAAAGTCCCGGCGCTCCCACTTCTTTTGAGAGTCGCAATACCACAATAAAAAACGCGTATATGATACTTTTGACAGTCCGGGCGTGATTCCTGCGTACAGAGCCTGTGAGTGCCGGTGATATCGCTGGCACAACCATCGCATTACTCTCTCGTTTTGTGGGCCTGCGGCCCCCTTCTGGCTCCAGAAGGTTATCAGAGGAGATTCCCGAACAATAAATCACCATACTACCATAAACAATGAGGAGGTCCTGCAATGCCGACATGCAACACCATCATGGCCCTTGTACTGGATGACAGGCTCTGTTATGCGCCAGCCGTCCAGGAGAAACTCACCGCGAACGGTTGTGTCATTCGAGTACGTCTCGGCATCCACGAAGACTGCGACAACAAAGGCTTGATACTGCTGCACGTTTGCGGGTCTGAGGATCAGGTCCAGGCCCTCACATGCGATCTTGAGAAGATTCCCGGGGTCAGAGTCTCGTCGATGAAGATACAGTTGTAGTCGTGCCCGTGCCATAGCTGCAGCGGAGAAGGGGCTGTCCCATGAGGACCAGCCCGTCTCGACTTCTTCAGCCGGATACCGCCGCCTCCTGGGTCCGGGCTTGCTTCGCCAGCAACCCCTCAACCGTAAGCCGGTACTTCTCGTGGATCAGCATACGGTCATACTCCCAGAACTCCTCCAGCATCTTGTCCTGTTCTTCTTTGGAGTAGTAGTCCATCAACGGAATGAAGAAGCCGGCATCCTCTCTCTTTATGTGGTCCGGGTAGAACTCGGCAATACGTTCCAGAACGCGAACGGCGTCGGCGACCGCACCACTGTCCCCTGCCAGGTACCGTTCCCTTGTGGCACTCAGCTCACCCACGGATCTCCTACCCACCACATGCTCACGAGTCAGTTGTGCAGCCCTTTCACGTAGAGAGTCAGTGAGCGGTTTGCCGACGAGGCTGTTGAAGAGGATGTCCTCCTCCTTGCCGTGATGGCACTTGTCCGCATAGAACCTCATGAAATCAACAGCTGTCTCGATAAACACAGGGGTCCATGTGCCCGCTACGCCGCATTGTCCCGCACTCTTTCTTCATCGCGCGGATCATTTTCTCAATCAACCGGTGCTCAATCATCAAAGGCGCCATTGCCATCATGGGTTGCCAACTCCTTTCGTGAGTGCAATTCGTGGCCTGCATCCGTGAGAACCATCATTGTCGGGGCTTGAAAGGTCGGTTTTGAGCTGGCCAAGAGGTTGGCCGCTCTCACGTCGAGCGCTTTGGTGTCCGCCAAACATCAGGACGGCTCACAGCTATTGCAGCCACGAATACCGCAAGCAATACTCCCTGTACAGCGACCACCGGCGACACTCCGAAACGGTCCACAAACACACCCAGGACGAGAAGAGACGCTGGGTTCAGGGACCAGGTGACCGCTCGGATGCTCGAAACTCTGCCGAAAAGCTCGGGGTCCACATTGGTCATGAGAAGGATCTGGTTTATGATCATATAAGCCTGGCTGAATACACCCACTAAGAACAGCGGAAACAGAGCGACGAGGAATCCAGGCGACAGGGCAAGGCCCACGAGACCCAGGCCGAACCCTACCCCCGCCACGACCTGGATCAGCCCGCTACGCGGGTTGGACGCCATGACAGCCACGGTGAGAGAACTCAGCAGAGAGCCGACCCCCACGGTCATGTACATGACCCCGAGTTCCGATGGGCCAACAAGGAAGACACCTGCCTGGAAGACGGGCAGCAGCTGCATGAAAGGCATTCCCAGGAATGTGGCGACAAAAGCCATCAGCATCAAGGTCCGCAGGTAGCGGTTGTTCCAGACATACGAGACACCGGCGCTCAGGTCCTCAAGAGCGCTGCCCTTGCCAGTGACGGCCGGCGACCCCGCAGGCAACCGCGCAATGCTCAACACCGCACCGAGGTACAGGAAGGAAGCGGCGTAGAAGGCAAGCCTGGGGCTCGCCGCGATCAACAAGCCCGCGACGGCCGGAGCAGCAATACGATTGATATCCATTCCGGTGGATTGCATGGCGATGGCGTTAGGCAAGAGGCGCGCGCCGACGAGTTCTGGGATATAGGCCTGCCGCGTGGGCATGTTGAAGGCGAAGAGGGTGCCCTGGACAGCGCCCACTATGACCAGATGCCACACCTGGATGATCCTTGTGTGCACGAGAACGGCGACGACAAGGGACATGATCGTCAGGCCAGACTGCGTGAACATCAGCAGGTTGCGCTTCTTCACCCGATCGGCCACCGCGCCGCCGACAAGTGAGAAAACCGCCATGGGGATGGCCCGGGCCCCTGCTACCAGGCCGAGCACCGTCGCTGAGCCGGAAAGGTCATAGGCCAACCAAGACTGCGCCACCATGTTCATCTGCATCGCGGCGGTGGAGAAAAGACTACCGGTCCAGAGCATGCGGAATAGTGGGTTGGTGAGGGATTCGAAAACCAGCCGGCCCCGGCCCGTGGCATGGCTGGTGGCCGAGCTGGTGGCGACGCCGCCGAGGCTGGTGACCTGGCCGTTGCCATGGCTACCGGCGAGGCTAGTGGCGCGGTCGTTAGACTGGCCGTTGAGGCCGCCGCCAGCCTGGCCGTTGGAATATACAGGCGCATTGCTCTCCGATGACTGTATGGGCATAGTGGCCTCCTGCCGACCAGAGACGACGAAAACCGACGGATAGACGGTGGTAAAGAGCGTGTCGCCCCTGCTGTTTTGTGTTCGGCAGAAGATGGGTTAACCCTTGTTTGAACGGGACAGGGCGAAGACGGGCCGCGGCTATCCGCCATCAGCCCGTCTTCTCTCAGCACGTTAGCGAAGTGTCAGACGCGTAGATACTGGTTGCCACCGCTCAGCACACTGCTCACACCACTCGGGGCATCCCTCACAAACTGGACCATGACGTTCGCGTCCTCCCGCCGTCCTATGAACATGCTGTCAGAAACGGCGATGGCCTGTGCGGTCACCCGCTCAGGACTCTCTTCAGAGAGCGGTGCAGTCACGAGCAGTGCACCATCCCCCGCACCTATGTCGATCCGCGTGTTCTCGAAAACGTACGATCCGACATACTCGGAAAGAACATCTTTCGCTGGAGCAGGGTATCTCGTCCTGAACGGCAGAGCGCTGTCCGGGGAGACCGGGAAGAGCGGCGTACCAAGCAAGGTGCCGGCAAGCCGCTGGGCAATCTGTCCTGCCTTTGCCCCGCGCCGGTTCGTGAGCACGACGACACCGGCCTTGCGCTGAGGAACCATGAGGGAGAACGTGGAAATGCCCGGCAGTCCGCCGCCGTGAGAGACCACCTTGTCGGCGGTGCGTCACAAGTGTGGGGCATCGTAGCGGTTCACCACAGGGTGGAAATTTCCCTCCCTACTACTGGATTATTCGTGGGAATCGGACCAATCCGAATGACAGGCGGTGGGCCAACGGGGGCTTCAACAAAGCAGCGCTAGCGTCCCAGGTAAGCCCTCTGAACCTCGGGGTCTTGGACCAGTCCGCTGCAGGGGCCTGAAAGGACTATCCGTCCATTCTGCATGACATACCCTCTCTGCGCGACATCGAGAGCCATGAATGCATTCTGCTCGACCAGCAGGATCGTCGCTCCGTGGTGGTTCATCTCGCGGATCACGCGGAAGATCTCGTCAACCAGCACCGGTGCAAGACCCATTGAAGGCTCGTCGAGGAGCATTATCCTTGGTTGCGTCATGAGCGCGCGCCCCAGCGCGAGCATCTGCTGCTCTCCACCGCTCAAGGTGCCGGCGAGCTGGCCCTGGCGTTCTTTGAGTCTCGGGAACGTGACAAACACCCGCTGAAGGTTGCGGGCGGTGACGGTCCTGTCCCTAACTGTGTAGGTTGCCAGAAGCAGGTTTTCCAGCACAGTGAGATTCGGGAACACATGTCTCCCCTCTGGGACCTGCACGAGTCCATGAGCGACTATCTCGTGCGCGGGAAGCTTCGTGAGGTCCTTTCCGTCGAGCAGCGCTGTGCCTCCTGTGGCCTTGACAAGACCAGACAGTGCCCTCAGGGTCGTCGACTTGCCGGCACCGTTAGAACCTATGAGTGTGACGATTTCCCCTTCACCGACATCGAAGTCAATGCCGTCTACCGCTTTGATGCCCCCATAATGCACTTTCAGGTCGCGCACCTCAAGAAGCACTGGTGGCCCTCCGTCCCAGATACGCGGTTATGACATCAGGGTTGGCTCGAACCTGGTCAGGAGTGCCATCCGTGACCGTCTCCCCAAAGTCCATGACCCGGATCCTTGGGCACAGGTTCATGATCATCCGCATCTGGTGTTCTATGACGATCACAGTGAGCCTGAACTCCTGTTTCACCCAGAGGATGAGCTCTATCAAGCTATCAAGCTCGCTGGGATTCATGCCTGCCGCCGGCTCATCGAGAAGCAGCAGTGAGGGGTTGGTGCCGATGG
This sequence comes from Bacillota bacterium, assembly GCA_030691635.1. Taxonomy (GTDB): domain Bacteria; phylum Bacillota; class Sulfobacillia; order JAUYEF01; family JAUYEF01; genus JAUYEF01. The sequence goes on along the minus strand of JAUYEF010000387.1, from coordinate 4,122 downwards.
CCCTCACGACCTCCACCCGTCGTTGCTCCCCGTACGGCAGGTTTCTGACAATCTCCGAGTGCCTGCCTGCAAGACGGAACCTATCCAGGAGGGCCATCGATCGTTCAGTGATGCTTGACTCCTCGCGCAAGAACGCCCGGTTTCGGAGCAACGACTGGACAATAGTCGATTTCCTGACATAGCTGTAGGCTACTTTGACGTTCTCGAGCACTGTCAGGTTGGGAAACAGGCGGATGTTCTGGAATGTCCGCGTTATCCCCTTGGACACGATCACATGAGGCTCAAGCCCAGTTATGTCCTCGCCTCCGAAAAACACACTACCTGACGTCGGCCCATAGACTCCGGTCACCACATTGAAAACGGTGGTCTTCCCGGCGCCATTCGGCCCGATGAGGCCCATGATTTCGTTTTGCCTGACACCGAGGTTGAAATCGTGCACGGCCCTGACGCCGCCGAAGTATTTGGTCAAGCTCCTGGTCTCAAGTAGCACCTCATCGGCCATTCTGTTCTATGTCTCCTTGCTCTTCGTGCTCTTGCCGCTCCTTCGGAGACGAAACCATGAACTCAGCCCCCTGGTCGAGAAGTCTGTCTGAGAGACACTGTCGGGGACGGAGAAAAGCGCAAGTTCGGGTATGCCTCCGAGAAGGCCGCGGGGCCTCGTCAACATGAGCGTGGCGAGGATACCGGGAACTATGACCATGCGCCATATAGGCGACAGGTTGAAGACCGGAAGGACTTGCCTCATGCCTTCTAGGGATATGTTTATCGCAGCGGCGCCAAGGATCGCCCCTCCCAGGCGGCCGACTCCTCCTAGATAGAGCATGGCGAGGAGCTCTATCGACTTGACTGAACTGAACATGGAAGGATGGGTGTACTGGATGAGATGCACGTAAAGCGCTCCCGCAATGCCCGCCAGGAAGGCAGACACTGTGAAACAGAGCGCCTTGGCCCGGCGCGTATGGACGCCCATCAGCTCTGAGGCCACCTCGTCCTCCCTGACACTGAGCACGTCTCGCCCGTAACCGGATGATACGAAGTTCCTGCAGACCAGGACGGCGAAAACCAGTAGCACCATCGACCACGCGAGGTTGGTGACTTTGGGGATCAGCCTGTCGGGCGGTATGCCCTGATATCCTCGCGCCCCTCCCACGGCGTCTATGTTGTTAACCACGTTGATCACTATCATATTGAACCCGAATGTGACCAGCGCAAAGTAGTCGCCTCTGGTCTTGAACGCCGGTATCGAGAGCGCAAGTCCTGTGAGCCCGGCCGCGGCGCCTCCTGCCAAGAGCGATGCGAAGAAGCCCAGCTGCTGCACCAGCATGGGCGAAGTGGAGCCAATCCGTAATCCCATGGTGAGCACTGTGACAGCGACGTAAGCTCCTACACCGGCAAAGGCAGAGTGCCCGAGGTTGGTCTCACCCATGTACCCGTTCGTGAGGTTGAGGCTCAGCACGAGGATGCTATCGATGCAGATGTAGCAGAGCACTGTGACGTAGTAGACAGAGATGAGCTTCAGCGAGGAAAGCGCTTCCGCCACGACGAAAACTGCGAGGGGAACGACCATTCTCGGGATTTTCCTCATGATCTACACCTTTTGGGTCTTGCTGATTCCGAATATGCCCATAGGCCGGAATATCAGCATGGCAATTAGCAGGCTGAAGACTATCCCGTCTCGGAACTGTGACTTGAGCAGATACGGCACCATAATCTCCACCATCCCCAGGATCAAGGCGCCCACGAACGATCCCTCTATGGATCCGATTCCACCTATGACGGCCGCACAGAAGGCTTTCCATCCGACCATGGACCCCATGTTCGTCTCGATGACAGGGTAGGCGAGGCCATACATTATCCCGCCCAGGGCGGCAAGCGAAGAGCCGACGATGAACGTGAAGGAGATGATGCGATCGACATTGATGCCCATGAGCTTTGAGGTGGGGAGGTCGACAGAAACCGCCCTCATGGCCCTTCCGATCTGGGTCCCACCGACAAGAGCCCGCAAGCCTATCATCACTACCACACCCATGAGGATGACGATGATTTGGATGTTCGTGAGCACCACCTCACCGATGGATATCACGACCACCGGGAACAAAGCCTCTGGGAACTGCCGTCTTCCAGGGCCCACCACCGCGAGCGTGAAGTTCTCCATGAACATACTCACACTCATCGCGGTGATGAGCGCCGACATCTTCGGCGCGTTGCGTAACGGTCTGTACGCTACCCGTTCGATTCCGAGTCCCAGGCCCGATGCTATGAGGGCCGTGGACAGCACCGTGACCCCGATCCCAAGAGGATACGGTATCTGCGCCCCAAACCAGATGGAAATGAAGTATGCGATGAAGGCGCTGACCATGAATACCTGGCCATGGGCGAAGTTGATCAGCGAGAGGATGCCGTATACCATGTTGTATCCAAGCGCGATGAGCGCGTATATCGCCCCAAGCTGCAGGAAGTTCGATACCTGCTGAAGGATGATGCCCGGGCTATACAACTCAGGCTCCTCCCAAGAGCGCGTTTGGGGAGGGTCTTGCGCACAAGGCCCTCCCCAACCTGGTCAATTAGGGTTTGACCATCGCTTTGTAGGCAAACTTACCGTTCTTGACCTCGACGATGATCACATCTTTGTCAGGGTCACCGCTACCAGGCTTGAACTTGATGTATCCTGTGACGCCGTCGTACTCCGTGGTTGAAAGGGCGTCTCTGATGGCTTTGCGATCGAGTTTCCCGGCCTTCTCTATCGCCTTGAACACGAGCATGGCTGCGTCATAAGTAAGCGCTGCCGGGGCGTCCGGGATCAGGTTGTGCTTCTTGTTGTAGGCGTCTATGAAGACCTTGGCCCTCGGAGATGCTATGTCAACTGCGTAGTGGTCTGTGAAAAGCACTCCTTCCATATCCTTGCCGCCCAGGTCAATCAGCTCGGGGGAGTCCCAACCGTCAGTGCCGAGGACAGGGGCTTTGATGCCAAGCTTTCTGGCCTGCTTGACCTGGAGACCACCTTCGTCGTAGTAGCTCGAGATATACATGCAGTCAGGCTGTTTCGCTTTGATCTTGGTCAGCTGGGCGCTGAAGTCTTTATCGCCGGTTGTGTAACTTTCGTAGGCTACAACCTGGCCCCCCAGCTTTTTAAATGCGGCAGAGAATTTCTCCGCGAGGTCTTTCACGGAGTCGCTATTTATGTCGAACAGGACTGCGGCCGTCTTGTACTTGAGCGTCTCCCAGGCGTACTTGGCCATCATGCCGGCCTGGTATGAGTTGGTGAAGCATGCGCGGAACACGTAATCCTTGCCGGCGGTAACAGCATCGGTCGTTGACCATGGGGTAACCATCGGGACACCGTTTGACTGTGCAATCGGGCCGCCCGCCATAGAGCACTTGGACGCCTGATCTCCGATGATTGCCACAACCTCGTCTTTCGTTATGAGCTTCTGGAAAACCGCAGCCGTTTGCTTGGGATCATTGGCGCTATCCTCTATGATGAGCTTGACTTTGAGCTGCTTGTCCCCTATCTTTATACCGCCCTTGGCATTGACCTCTTCGGCGGCCATCTCGGCGCCTAACTTCGTCCCGCGCCCGACCACCGGTATGGTGCCGGTTATGGGCGCGGAAACCCCGATTTTGATCTCCGTGGGCGCAGCGGGTTGTGGCGGCGTTGCAGGCGGAGCCGGCGCCGCGGGCTTCTGCTCTGCGCATCCCGATAGCACTCCGAACACCATCGCTCCGATAAGCAGTAACCCAACAAATCTCCTCACGTGTCTAACCTCCCTCGCGTTTGCTCAGACGGACACGACATACGCCCCCAACACGACTCCACAAGATTCTCTTCGCCGCGGGTGTCCAGCACCACCCCCTCTGCCGTGCCAGCCTGACGCACTTGATTCTCGCTCAGAAAGGACAACTCCTCCAAGTTTATTGTGACTAATCAAAGAATATGGCCAAAAGCGGCAATAATTGATAGCAGCGAGACCAAAACGCCTGTTTAAGGAGCTTCGAGGGCGCTTGGGCTACTCCCACTCCAGGGTGACTTGGGGGCCGGCGAAAGCGCTTGGCACAGAAGCCAAGCCAGCGGTACAATCTGGAAGAGCGATGACGATCCAGCACCAATCTGTCACAGATACG
>JAUYEF010000323.1 GCA_030691635.1 Bacillota bacterium | reverse complement strand
GCTGAAGCGCGATGGCTTCTCGCTCGAATCGGTTCTTAACGCGCAGCCACGACTCCTGATGGATATGAACCACAGGAGCCTCTGCCACATACGCCAACTGCAGTCCATCCGCCAGAAGCCGCTTCGCCATGTGAAGATCCTCCAGCCCCGTCACGGTTTCGTCATACTTGTACTCGCGCCAGATCGGCGCCAGGATAGCCGCGTTGGCATTGTTGCAGAACAGCTCCCTCTGAGGTATCTGACTCTCCAGCGGGAAATACTTCTCAAATATCCTGCGCTCGCTAAAACGAGTTGACGAATGCCCGATCTGCCTGCCGTAGGTCAGGACTGCTTTCTCCTGGAGTATCGGGGCTATCAGCTTTGCCAACCAGTCTTCCTGGACTGGTATGCAGTGCCCGCTCAGGAAAGCAACGATGTCTGCGTCAAGCGCTTCGCACCCGAGATTGAGTGATCGCCCAAATGAGAATTCAGACTTCGGAACGTGCAGTACCTCACAGTCGGCCTGCATGGCAATCTCTGGGGTGCCGTCATTGGAGCCTGAGTCAACAACGATGGTCCGGACAAGATGGTTCTCGACGACCTGCCTTGCCACGCCGGCTAGTACCTCAGACAGATGACGACGTTCGTTGTACGTGCGTATTACTATTCCAATCCGCATGGAGGCTGCCTAGAGTCGCGTTGGGTAGATCTCAAGTGAGAACGGGTGGGGGCTTTGCTGATACACCAGCCTAATTTCCTCCAGCGGTACTCCGTTACCGGCGAACATGTCCCAATGCGTCGGGATCAGTCTCTTCGCGCCTATCTCGACTGCGAAATCAAAGGCCTCGCGGACTGTCATGTTCCCGATAATCCCGCGTCGGCGCAGGAAGAACGAGTCTTCATTCACAGGCAAGAATGCCGCTTCGAATCCGCCATAACGCCTGAGTAGCGCGAGCAACTCCTCTTGCGGCGACGTGTCGCCCGCGTGGAACAACCTACGGCCACAGAAGTCGAACACGAATCCGAGGCAGATCGGACGATTGCCTGAGTCCCTAGTAATCCGGGGGTGAGCAGCCGGCACGGCGCTGACCTGAAGCTCCCTGCCCAACCTCACCCAAGAGTGTTCCTCAGGCACTTCGATCCGCCCGGGGGCAATACCAAGATCCTCCAGGATGGTGGCTACGTACCCAGAGCAAAGAAATTGCGCCCCGGGAGATGCAAGTGACATAGGCACCAGGGTGTCGGGATCGCAGTGATCCGCGTGGGCGTGAGTAATGCAGATCCAGTCAGCGTCGGTCACCGTATTGGGCTGTATTTCTACGGGCAACAACCTTACAAGGCTACAGTCCAGGTGGCGTGAAACGAAGTCTGACAGATAAGGATCGATGAATAACACCGTGCCGCCAAAGTCAATCCTATAGCCGACCTGCCCGAGGGCTTTCAGACCGATCTGATCCATGAGCATTTGGCTCCATCGTCAGGTGCGCCGCTCCCGGCAGCCTTAACAGACGAGAGATCACGATTGTGTGGAGCTCCAAGGTCTAACGCACCAAGGCAGGCGCTCATGACTCCGTCTTTGGCTTTGTTGTCTGTCAACCAGGACTCGAAGCGGCGCCGCGATCGCCAGTACTCGGAGGAGTCTGCGCGGCGAAACGCCCCCGAGACATCAAAGAGGCGCTCTGGTTCGAACATCAGGCCGGCGTATGCTCGTGCCAGTCTTCGTTGGCTGTCGGGCAGCCTGGGCAGCGTCCCGACTCTCTCAAGCAGCTCGCGGTATTCATCGCGGGTTTGCGGCGCGTGGCAGAAACCGAGCTCTGCGTACCCAACGCGGGACGCAACAATGCACGGTACCCCATGAGCGGATATTTCTGCCGCAACCGTTCCGTGATTGGTGATACCTGCCGTCATTCGCGGAAGCAGGTCGATGGTCCGCAACGGAACATCGTGACCCATCACTGCAGCGCTGCCAAGTCGGTACTCTTCAAGGAGCTCTGTCAATAGCGTGTAGGTATTGTAGTGTCGAGAAGTGTTAGACGGATCCTCGGCGGGATGAACCTTGATCACCCAATGGACATCTTGAATGAGCGAAGCTACCTGCAGCGTATTCGCGAGCCAGTCCCTGTATCCAACGAACAACGAATCCCCATAGGCAAGAGAGGAATCCCAGCACAGGTGGGTGAATATCACCACATTTGGACGACCCGATGAGAAGAACTCATTGAGTGTCGCATTGCTCTTGGCGGGGTCGCTGCCGTGCTGGGTCATGAATCGGCGGAGGGCCAGTTCGCCCTGCTTCTCTAGTGCAGTAAGGGTAGCAGGGTGCTCCACCAGCCGTTTGAAGTCGGCGGGGCTGGGCTGATAGGGCAGAGCTTTGAGGTCACTCTCGTTCTTTACAGCCTTCAGGACAAGTAGTTGAGGACCGGGATAGAAGTGGGTTTGAAGCAGAGTAGGGATGCCGTGTTTCAATGCGAACTTCACGGGAATGCCCCAGTCGACATAGCAGGTCTCATTCGAGACCAGGAATCTATATGTACGCTCATTGAACAATCTATCCATGGCCAGAGCGTAGAGCACCCCACTCTCCATGTATGAGTAGACAAGGGATTCCCTAGTCACCACGACGGTCTTAGGCTCGCCCAGAAGGAGATAGCGCTGCAGAGACATCCAGACGTCCCTGCCAACGTTCACTCCCCTGGTTTCCATGTTGATTATCTCTTCAACCGAGCAGGTGCCAAGGAAGTTCTCCAGCTGTGCCGCTGCCTCCCTCCGGTCCGCCGGAGTGATGAGCCTCGACACATACTGCCACTTCCTGGCAAGACTCCCGAACCTAGTACGCAACTCGAAGGTGCATCCGCCACACTGGCGCTCCCACCTTCGAGGCACGGGATCCTCAGGCCGCTCTTCGACTCCCATGCGGAATCCGCATGCCCGTATGCCTCCATCGCATGCGAGGAACTCCATCTCATACCCTGTCAGCTTGTTCACCGTGGCGATGACGGCCTCAAGATGGTTTGAGTGCCTGTGGGGGCCAGATCCGGGTTGGACAACGAGCACTGTACCGGTGTCGGCACCGCGTTTCGGCACCCACCCGGTGGTTGCCAAAAACGCTAGTCGCCGACCCCATGCAAGCGATTTCCTCAACGCACGTCCCAATACGCCAGACGACTCAGGGAGTCTGCGCATAACTCTCGATCCTCTCTTCCTCTGGGCGCCGGGAACGGCTTACGCGCCCTCTAGGTGATCACTGGCAAGACGTGAGCCGGCGGGCCCTCGTCCACCACTCTCCCTTGGTCTAGCCGATAAATGCGGTCACACCGGGCCACTGTCGACAGACGGTGCGCAACGATGATTGTCGTCTTGGCGCCCTGCAGAGACGCCACGGCCTGCATCACCTCCCGCTCTGTCACAGTATCGAGGGAGCTCGTGGCCTCATCCAAGACAAGCACAGATGGATCGTGATAGAGCGCTCTCGCCATGCCGATACGCTGACGCTGTCCACCAGACAATCGCACTCCCCGTTCACCAACCACCGTGTCGAGACTATCTGGCAGGTTGTTCAGGAATTCTTCCAGTTGAGCTGCTTGCAGTGCCTTCCAGACAGCACCGTCATCGATCTCGCTCTCCGGCAGGCCAAACGCCACGTTCCGACGTATTGTGTCATCCGTCAGGAAGATCTCCTGCGGTACGAGACCCACCTGTCGCTGCCACTGCCTCAGGTCCTCACGAATGTCCTTCCCATCAACCATTACCCGACCGTGTTGCGGGGTGAGTAGGCCCAAAAGAACGTCAACGAGCGTGCTCTTGCCGGATCCGCTCTTTCCGATGAAGCCCACCGACTCTCCTCTTCTGACCACAACCGATAGGCCATTCAACGCAGGTTGAGGCTGGCCATCGTACCTCAACACGATATCCACGCCTCGGAGCTCACTCCTCAGGGTCTCGCCGAAAGGTCTCTCGCCACCCATGGGACACACAGCCGTGTGGTCACTCTCCTGTGCGCACGCGAACTCCCCCGCCAGGATGTCAACAACTGGCGCGCCAAACCGCAGTCCTTGTACTCCTCCAAGTACACGAGTAACCGCCGGCATGAGCCTGAACGCGGCCACCCCAAACAGGCCGAGCAGCGGTACGATCGCGGCAGCGGATCGCTGCTGCACAAGTATGCTGCCCACCACCAGCGCCATTCCAATGACGACAAGCATCTCTAGCCATAGGCGCGGCAGTTTCTGCAGTGCCGTCAGGTACTGAGTCACCTTGGCGCTTCTCTCGTTGTGGACCTGGTACTCAGCCAAGAATCCTGTCTCACGCCCGAGCAGTTTCACTATTTTGACGCCGCCCAGGCCCTGCTGGAGATGCTGAAAGCGAAGGCCATCGTGATACTGCCGCTCTAGGCCCCAAGAGCCGATGCGGTGGCGCGTCGCATGGTGGAAAGCCCACGCGGCACCACCGATCAGCACTACCACTGAGGTCGCGCCCAGCGGTTCTACGAACAGCAGGAGTACCGACACACCGGCCACCACCAGGGCCTCTGTTCCCACAAGGAGGGAATGTGTCAGCACACCTGCAAATAGGCTCACTTCCGTCGTCACGTTTCGGATCAACTGGGCCGAATTTCGACGGAGGTGAAAGACATACGGTTGCCTCAAGTACGCCTCGAACAACCGCTGGGACAGATCTGCCTGAACATCCGCAACGAACTTGGTTTGCGCCCAACCCAGGAAGGCCAGGTAGGAGTTCTTCAACAGAAAGACCAACGTGAGGGTGAGCATTGCCCGCACGACCAACTCTTCTCGAGATGGATTCCCAAGCCACCTCAATACAGGCTGCAGACCTTGATAGGCGGGACCGGCACCATCCTGCACGAGCAGCGCCAGCGCCGGAAGAACCACACCCACACCAACGACTTCAAGTGCCATACCTATGAGCGTGAGGCCCACAAGAGGGCCGATCGCCTTCCTCTCGGACGGAGAAAGGACGAACGCGATGCGGCGGTAGAACCGCAGTGACAACTCCTTCTTGTCCGTCACTCGGCTTCTGCCATCGCCTGGGAGGAAGACGTCGCAGTGGCGTCGCACGAATCGCCCAAGAGTGCTTCGACCTTCCCAGCAATAGTGGGCCATAGATGCTCAGCAAGCACCAACTCGCGGGCTGCGGCACCGGCGGTCTTCCGGAGTTCTGGATCCAGCATCCTACGCATTGCCGGCACTACGGAATCGAGGCTCGGCTGCACCACGCATCCACCACCCCACCGGGCTACTTGGCGATGCAACCCGGCCTGGTCACTCAATATCACTGGGAGTCCCGAAGCCATAGCCTCCAAGAGCGCGATGCTCAAACCTTCGTAGCGAGACGGCATTAGGAACACGTCTGCATCTCGAAGGAGTTGGCGCTTGGCGATCCCCGAGACCAATCCCTGGAAAAGCACACGATCGGCTATCCTATGCTCATTGACGAGCCGCTGCAGAACCCTGAGGTCTCCTCCCTCAGAGGGCCCTGCCAAAACAAGCATGATGTCGCCGCGTTCTGACGCCAGTTGCGCGAAGGAGGCTACGATCACATCCGCTGCCTTCTGTCTGATATCAAGTCGCCCGAGGAAGAGGAAGACCGTTCGCCCGATCGTCTCGGGATGTGCAGCTCGCCACGCGCCCCATTGAGTCAGCTCAGCGAATTCCTCTGGCGAGACCCCGTTGGGGATGACGACCCCCCGCTCCGAGTACAAGGACGTTTCACATTCCTCTTCAGCGTTGAAGATCACATGCTTTGCCCCCAGCAGATTGGGCTTCTCGAGGGTACCGAGGTACAGTCGCTTCAGCCATTGGCTACTCGCACGTAAGGCAGCAGCCGTCAGGCTGCCGTGTGGGAAGACAAAGTAGGGCTTCCCAGCTAGTCTGGCAGCGCGGGCTCCAGCCCAGTTTGCATATTGGAAGTGCGCGTGAATCAACACAGCGTCAGCATCGGCAACCAACCGGGGAAGACGTCGGCCCATCGACCGCGAATACCCCCACCTACGGAGGAACCGGACGCGTTCATAATAGACCTCAACGCCGTCCAGAAATACGGGGGTGTCGACCTCTACGGGAAGGTCGCATCGCTCGTCCGCTTGACTTGTGCAGCAAACCGTGACCCTGTGCCCCCTCGCGACCAGAGCCCTTCCAAGAGCATGGGCGACCTGGAGGGCACCACCGAACCGGAACGCCGGCACGTAGTGAGGGATCACCTGAAGAATCCTCATCCGTTAGCCTCTAGTACCAAGCGCCCAGGCAACTGGCTTCGCTTTGTCGTGTCCTGAGCGGTTCGTGGTGCATTTCCACCCTGGGCTGAGATACACTGCGCGATGGCATCCCACGCATACCAGGTAACACACCAGGCTAGGAGATCGGGATCTCATGGCTCGTCACCACACTCCCCATCCACCGTCAACGGCGAGGTTCTGTCCCGTGACATGTCGCGACATGTCACTCGCGAGATATGCTACTGCACCCTTCATGTCATCTGCCGTTGCCATTCGCCCGGGGGGGGTCCGCGCCGAGTAACGCTGGACGAACGCTGGAGGCTGATCCCTCGCGATTCCCCCAGGCGAAATCGCATTCACACGGATACGTGGCGCGAGGGTCGTCGCAAGCCAGCGCGTGAGTTGGATCAGGCCGCCCTTTGACGCGGCGTAAGCGGCCGGGTTGCCCATGGACGTGCCAGCATAGAGGCCGTAGTCCGGGGCGAAAGAGCCGTATATCGAAGCTATGTTGATGATCGCAACACCCTTCCCCGCGCTGAGCAGAGGGGACAGGCCCTTGGAGAGATTGAATGCAGCAATCAGGTTTACCTCCACGGCTCGCCTCCACGTGTCGAGGGTCTGGTGTTGGAGATCGATCACCCAGCCCTCCAGATTGGTCGTCCCCACAAATGCGGCGTTGTTCACGAGGATATCCAGTCCCCGCTCTCGTTCAGCCGTCCACCGAACAAGCGTCTGACCACTCGCCTCAAGCTCCAGATCGCACTCAAAGACGTCGACCGCCACGCCCCACTGCTGAGCCAGCGCAGTGCCCAGATCCCCGTAATCGGACCCAGGACGGTCCACCAGGACCAAGTCAGCACCGAGCTCTCTCCCAGCGTGTATGCGATTGCCCGCCCCAGCACGCCTGCGGCCCCGATTATAAGCGCACACCTCTCGCAAGTTCATCAGTTGTGCAAGTGTCATCGGATATGGCTCAGGACTCGTGGCTCATGAGGAGTTCAGCGACCCTAAGGTCAAGCGTTGTGTCGATATCCAGGGCTCGCTCCGCAGAGACCTGCACTCCTCGCACGCGGCCTTCAAAGATGCCGGAGGATGACATCACGTACTCCGGGCGAGCGACATAACCGACGGGAGTCACATCAAAGACAGCTGGCGCGTCTTGGCGCCGAGCCACCGGTTCGGACAGAGGGAATATGCGCCCTAGCAGCCCGTCTTCGTCCACCTTCACCATGTTGAAGTATGGGTTGCTGTGCGCATGCGTGATGGTGAGCACGACATCCGCATCGCCACGCCCGAACTCGTCGAGGCATCTCTCCAAATCTGATACCGCCCTCAGCGGTGCAGTTGTCGGAACGACGAGGAGAGCATCCGGGAAGGCCCCCTCCTCATCTCTAAGAGCCCGCAGAGCGTGCTGCCAGACGGCCCACTCTGGGCTGTTGTCCTCAGCCAGCTCCGCTGGTCTGAGAAATGGCACATCCGCGCCGAAACTCACAGCCATCTCGGCAATCTCGCGCGAGTCCGTCGAAACAACGACACGACGCACTCGCGGGACAGATCGAGCTTGAACGACAGCCCACTCGAGCAATGGCCTCCCGGCCAGAAGCCGGATGTTCTTACCCGGGATGCCCTTCGACCCACCCCGCGCACAAATCAAGGCAACAACGTTCATTCCACTCCCCCGCGTGCTCCGGCGCCCCCTTCGGCCCGGCCAATCGACACCACAGCACCGGTCATTGAGACTTCCTTCGCTGCCTCAACCACGCGGAGAGTCGCCAGTCCATCAGCCCCGGAGACAGTCGGCGGAGCACCGCTCTCGATGCAGGCCAGGAAATGCTCCCACTCAGCGCCGTAGCTGTCGTCTCGGTGGGCGACCTCCGACGAATGGACCCGCCACTCAGTGGCACCCCTCTCAAACGACTCGACTCTCGCCGCGACCGCGTCCCACCGCAAGGTTCCCTCTTCGCATATCACCGTGCAGGAGCGCGTCGAGTCATGCCGCACGAAGTCCAAGTTCAGACTCCCGGTTATCGCCTGCGGGTCTGCGCCACAGGCAAACCCAAGCGTGAGGTAGGCCGTGTCTTCGACGTCGATCTCCAAACTACTCTGTCGAAACAGTCTCGCACTGACCCATTCGACGTCGCCGAACAGCCAGCGCAAATAGTCGATCTCGTGGCTGAGTTCAAGCAGCACACCCCCTCCCAACGCTGAGCGCGCCGATACGGAGGAGCGGTAGTCCGACCCCGGCCTCCATGACGGCAGGTACTGCCCCACCTCGGCCCTGACCGACAGCACGCGCCCGACTGGCCTGTCTGCGATCAGCTCACGAAATCGCCGCAAGGACGAGAGGAATCGCATGTTGTAGCCGATCATAAGCGTGACGGATTTCTGGGCACAGATGTCGATCAGCCCTGATACGCCCTCTGCGTGATCGGAGATGGGCTTCTCGACCAGGAGATGGACGCCCGCGTTGGCCAAAGGCAAGGCAACCTCGACATGGTAGCTGGCGGGGTTGGCCACGATTGCCGCTTGCGGCTTACAGGCAATAGCCTCGGCGATCGACGAGACGGACCGATCCACCTCCTCGCAGGAGGGGGCGCCTGACACCCGATGGCGTAGCGCGACGATCTCCAGCCCCGGCAGGACGGTTCTCGCGACACGCGCATGGCGCCTGCCAATGCTCCCCAAGCCCACGACAAGGAGCCGCTTAATCACTGCCGGCCCGATCCGTCATCGTGGAACTCGCCCATTCGCTCGATCGAGATCCGACTCCCCACCAACGTCGAGCCAGGGTTCGTGCATCGGGTAGACAATCGTTGGCAAGCCCATTGCTCTCAATCGAGAAAAAACCTCTGGGATGTCGCAGCGCTCCCCCGGCGCCACGGCCGCGCGCACCTGTGGCCCAAAGGCGTATATCCCCGCATTGATATGACTCCGCGCAATCGGCTTCTCTTCAAACCCCGTAATATTGATGCCTTGGGTGTGGACAACCCCAAAAGGATGCTGCCACTCGTGCAGTCGCACGGCCATCGTGGCCGCGGCACTATTACGGAGATGATAGTCGAGCAGTTCCCCGAAACGAATATCAGTTAGGACGTCCCCGTTGGTTACGATGAGCGACTTCTCTTCCTCACAGTCCAGCAGCGCTATGGCGCCGGCGGTTCCGAGAGGGGTGTCCTCACGCAGGTATTGGATCTCGACAGCCCAGTGGCTGCCGTCGCCGAAGTACTCCTCTATCATGTGGCCCAGGTAGTGCACGGCTATCGCAAACCGATAGAAGCCCTCATTCCGGGCACGCTCAATGATGCGCTCCATCATTGGCTTCCCCTGTACCGGGAGCAGCGGTTTGGGGCATTGCTCGGTGTATGGGCGCAGACGCATGCCCTCGCCACCCGCCATGATCAAAACGAGGTTGGGGCGATCGGTCGGCATCGTGAGCGCGCTCCAAACGTGCAGGCCCACAACACGGCGGGCTTGGTCGACAACCGGCAGTTGATGGACCTTGTTGGCCCTCATCAACTGGAGGGCAGTCTCGACGCTAAGCTCCGGCGGGACAACCAGCGGCTCGGTGTTGAGGATCGACGCGATCGAACTGGAGAGGTCCAGACCCCTCAGCAGGCCACGCCGGATATCGCCATCGGTCACGGTTCCGAGAAGCAGCCCTTCCTCCGACACGGCGATTACGATCTGCAGCGCACTCTCCTCAAGGCACCGGATAGCACCATGCAAAGTCAGGCTCGGTGAGACGAGGCTCTTCTGCCAGGCAGGAGTGGAGGATTGAGTCATGTCACATGCACGCTGATGAAGATCAGGATCGCAGACGCTCCTTTGGGATCTCTAGATCAAAATGTCGTGGAATCCCTTCTTGAGAAGAGACTCGAGTTGGTGGCCTCGGATCACCGCGACGACCCGCTCACTGGCCCCACCATCGCCGTAGGGATTCCGGACCGTGGCCAGGGTCTCCTGAAAGGGCGACGAGTAGAGACGTTCGATCGCTTGGCTGATCGCGCCACGGTGCGGCTCACAGTCTATTACGCTCTTCGCCTTGAGTCGCCCACGCTGTCGGTCGCCGATGTTTATCGTGCCCTTTCTGAAGCTAGGGACCTCCGCAAGCCCACTGGATGAGTTCCCTACAACGCCATCCACTTGCTCGATGCAGGACAGGTAGCGCAGCTGGCCCAGCGAGGTATAAGCCCGAGCGCATTCGTGGCGGGCGGCGAATTTCTCGATCATCAGACACAACTCGCGACCGCCAGTGTCCGCGTTGGGCATCGTGAATATGAGACGGGTGTCATCGAGGCTCTCGAGTGCCGCAAGGAGCTCCAGCATGTGGTCTCGGGAGGAAGTAGCATCGAGCGTCACCGGGTGAAAGGTGATCAAGAGGTTCTTGGGACCAAACTGGAAACCTAACGAACTCTCCAATGCCCCTCGGTCCATGAGGGGAAGCCTCATGATCCCATCGACGCCCAAACCACCCACGAGGAATACACGATCCGGATGCTCGCCGAGTTGGATGACCCGCCTCCTGTACTCCTCGGCCGCCACAAAGTGCAGATGCGACATCTTAGTGATGCAGTGCCGCATGGCCTCATCAAAAGCTCCTTCGGTGCTTTCTCCCCCGT
>JAUYEF010000304.1 GCA_030691635.1 Bacillota bacterium | reverse complement strand
CCAGGATAACGACGCCGTCGTAGCGGCCCCTGGAATGCTGGACGGCCTCCTCCACCTGGGCCATCGTCACTGGGCCGTAGCGCGGCCCGAAGCTAACGGCGAAGAGCCTAGTCTGGCCGTCACCCAGGTCGATTTCGCCCTCGGCCTGAAGCACGCCAGCCGATGGAATAGGGTTGAGTCTCGTGAAGCGCAGGCTGCCGCCGCCGACGCGGGTCAACCCGTCCTTGCGCAGCGACTCGATCATGTTCAGGATGAAGTTGGTGCTCTCATCAGCGGCAGCGTGGCCGCGACGGGCGATGTCATCCTGGCGGGCGTCCGGCTCCAGCGATTCCCACTGGGCGATGGGCGACTCCGTGGGGTCCTCGATGGCCGGCGTGGGAATCGCCTCGACAGTGAAAGGCCCTGATACCCGCACCTTCCTCTTGTCGATGTCCGGGCGGTCGTACAGTATTTCTTCTTCGGGCGGCAGGTCTTGGGCGATGCTCTTGAGCGTCACGTGGGGCACGATGCCGCAGCCGTCGCGGCTGTAGCGGAACCCGGAGTCAACGCCCTGCTCTGGATAGGCAAGCTCGTAGTAGGGGAAGGTGGCCGTCATGATGCGCTGCTTGGCCAGGGCCAGCGCCACCCGGCTGGTGTCGCAGGTGATCCAGCGGCGGCCCCACTGCTCGGCGACGTAGGCCGTAGTCCCTCCGCCACACGTGGGATCCAATACAAGGTCTCCGGGATCGGTGGTCATGAGCACACAGCGCTCAAGTGCCTTTGTGGGAGTCTGCACGACATACAGCTTTGGGTCCGTAAACTGACCTGTGCTCGTGTCTTGCCAGACATTGTTAATTGGGAACACCGGAAAGTCGTCGATATAGCGTATGTATCGGAGGGCAATTCCGGACGGAACGATTCGCCCCTCGCTAATAAGACGCTGAACTCCATCAAGCGTGGTCTTCCAATGACTGTTAGGCGGAGGCCGATATTCCTTACCCCCGACGGCAATCTTCACGGAGCCGCCTCGCGTGACCTATTGCGAGATGTTGTGATCCAGTGTGTACGGACGGGCATCCTTCGGCAGGAGCCGCGGATCAGCGATTTCCGCAGCAGTCATGCGTCTGCGGGTGCCATCAGAGAGCTCTACCCATGTGTAAGTGGTCGCGCCCTCGTCTCCGACCTTCTTTTCGCGATACAGTTGCCGGTATTTCACCTTTTCCCGGTCACGTGCATACCAAAGAAGATAGTCTGTAACCGACGCCAACAGTTTGTCGCTGAAGCCAGTCGTCTTGGCGAAGGCTACGATTCCGCAGAAGTTGTCAAAGCCGAAGACCTCGTCCATCACCTCCCGAACGTGATGCAAGTTTTCGTCATTCATCTGCACGAAGATGCTGCCGCTCTCGCGCAGGAGCTCGCGGGCCAACAGGAGCCGGTCGCGCAGGTACGCCAGATACGAGTGGATGCCCAGCGTCCACGTGTCGCGGTATGCCTTGATCATCTCCGGCTCGCGGGTCAAAGAGTCGTCCTGGCCGTCGCGCACGTCGCGCTGGCGGGTGGAGGGCTGGAAGTTGGAGTTGTAGGCCACGCCGTAGGGCGGGTCGATGTAGATCATCTGCACCTTACCCGCCATTAGCTCTCGATGCAGTAGGGAGTTCATCACCAGCAGCGAGTCGCCCAGGACTAGGCGGTTGGCCCAATCCACATCGTGCTGGTAGAACTCGACGGCCTGATCGAGCGGAAGCTGCGGGTCGGCGAAAAGGCTAAGCTGCTGGGGCCGGGCGGCGCGGCGGCCGTTCCGTTTGACGGCGTTGATCACCGCCTGGGCGCTAACCCGCTCGTGGATATGCAGGGAGACTGTGTCCACCTCAAATGACAGGTGCTCGGCCTTGCCCGCCCATACGAGCTGCGGGTCCTTGTGAGGGTCGTACTCGTACTTCTGGCGGGGCGGGCGCTTCTTCTCCCACGCCTTCACAAACTGAGCGGGGATACCGACCTCGGGGTTGTTGAGGCGCTTCGTTTCCTCGTGGCGGTAGTCAGTGACAGAGGGATCGCTCTTCTTGCTTTTCCGACGTGCCATGCCGCACCCCTTCGCCGTCGATACTTGGCGCGCGTCCGCGAACGTAGCAGTATTCTAACGGTTACGTGAGAATTTAGCAAACGGAGCGGGGTCCGGAAGAACTATATGGCGTAGGCAAGGGAGGGCCAACTCTTGCAACCAGCCAACTAGGATGTCGCGGAATGAATCGACCTGAAATGACTCCGTTTGGCCGCACGGGGCACATCAGATTCCTTGATCAGTTGGCCCACGAACGCGCTCGCACACTTGAAGAAAACTAGCTCCACCCTGCGTCCCAGGGCACGGGCGGCACGAATGGCTGGACAAAGGTCGCCATCGGCACTGACTATCACCGCCACGTCATATTGGTCAGTAGCAGCCAAGTAAATAAGATCAGAAGCTAGCTGGACATCCACGGCCTTCTCGATCCAGTACGGAGTGCCCTGAGGCGTTTTCCGAGAAGCCATGTACCCGTAGCGAACCTGTACGTTTGACTGGCTCTCGACACGTCTTAGGTATTCTGTCTCATGCCAATACTTCATCTTTCCTAGATGCTCCTGGTTGGGACTAGCCACGTAGTAGAAAGCTCCGACCAATTGACGATTCCCCGCTAGTCGTTCAGCCAGATAGAGAATGTCCGGATCGACATACCACTGACACTCGTCCAAACGATATCTCATGTTCAAGCCGTCTATGAACACCGCCACCCTTCGCTTGCCGGAGTTCCTCAACCTGTCGCCTCCTCGCTCTTGACAATGCACCGGGGCTAGGATAACATGAAATGGCCTCCTCACTGTGGTCTGAAAGGACAACAGTGAGATAACGGGAGCCTCCGGGCTCCCGTTTAGTCATTTCTACGAAGCCTCGCCGTTCCGCCTGCCGTTGTCCCTGGCTCTACCCATCGCGCATCTCGGCCATGCGCCTCAGCGCCTGGGCAAAGCGATGGTAGTCGGCAGCGGTGAGCCACTGTAGCGCCAGGGGATCGGTCTCCCGTATCTCCCCCTCGTCCATGGGCGGAAGCTTGTCCTTGACCTCTTCGAAGGTCGCTAGGAATTCCGCCTTGGCCGCCGCCACGTCTGGGGAGTCGGGACGGGCTAGGCTAGCATAAACAGCCCCGCTCACGTCCTGTTCCAGGCGGCTCAGGCGGCCGCTAAGGTCGGTCATGGGGTGCGTATGCCCTTTCTTTACAGCGGCAGACCCTCAAGACGAAGAAACGCTGAACGGGGCTCTCGCGCAGGGCCTCGTCCTCAGCGGCCTCGACCTCCTCCTCGGTAGGTCTGCAATGGGGACAGCCGATGATGAGAAAGAATGGTGGGCGGTCCTGGCCGCGCAGCCGCTCTAAGGCGTCCAACCGAGTCCCTATGCTTTTCATCTCCACCTCCTGCCGTTCGTGGCCGGGGGCTGGCGCTCCTCCAGCGCTCTCACCCTGGCCTCCAACTCGCCGCTCGTCAAGACGCGCACCATCGCGCCCGCCAGAGAAGCCATCGCCGTCGCCACGCGGGGGTCTATCTCCCCCCGATAGACCTGGCCCAGGGCAAGCTCTAGGGTGTCATAAACGGCCATGAGGCGCGGGGGCACCAGCTTGCCCAGGCGGGCGGCGCGGGCCGAGTTGTAGCCGCCTGCCCTGCGGGCCTCCTGGGCCTTCTCCCGAAGGGCGGGATCGTGGGCCATGCAGAGGCCCGAACGGGTAGCTGCGGCCCGGCAGGGCTGCCCATCACCACGAGTAGCGCTGCAAACCGTAGGGCCAGCGTCGGCTACCGTCCGCAACCGTCTCATTGTCGCGTGGCCCTCTCTCGCGCAGCGATGGCTTCCATGGCTGCGATGACTCTCCCGAGGTCGCCGTCAGGGGAACAATGGAGACTATCCAGCTTCGAAGTTCGCAGGTTGGAGGCCTCAGCCTCTTGCAAC
>JAUYEF010000224.1 GCA_030691635.1 Bacillota bacterium | reverse complement strand
AAACGCGTACACCCGCACACGATGCGTCATTATGCCGCATTCCGGATTATGCCGAATGGGGGTGGAGATCGGCCGCAGGTGGGCGGATCACTCGCTGCGTGATTCGGCATTATCAGAGGCTCCTGAGGAAGGCCAGGAGGCGGTCTCCGGGACGGTAGCGGCCCGCTCGGACTCTCAGCGGCGTGGTCCTGGCGAGCGCGGCCTCCTTCAACTGCATGTTGGCGTGAAGATACATCTGGGTCGTCTCCACGGACTCGTGGCCGAGCCAAAGGGCGATGACCGAGCGATCCACCCCGTGCTGGAGCAGGTCCATGGCCGCCGAGTGACGAAGCACATGTGGCGAGACACGCTTGTGCTTCAGTGAAGGGCAACGCTGGCTTGCGATGGTCACGTGCTTCGCCAGCAGGTGCTCGACGGTGTCGCGGCTGAGCGGCCCCCCCTGGGCATTCGGGAACAAGGGGTCTGCAGGCTGGCCGTTCTGTTCCCGCAACCAAGCACGCAGCACGGTCACTGTCTCCTTGCGAAGAGGAGTGCAGCGCTCCTTCCGCCCCTTGCCTTGGCACCGGACGTGTGCCCCACTGCCGACCTCGATGTCCCGACAGCGAAGCCCCACCAGCTCCGAGACTCGCAGCCCAGTCTGCACGGCGAGGAGAAGGAGCGCTCGGTCCCGACGGCCCATCCACGTCCGGTCATCGGGTGCGGCCACCAGGGCGTCGATCTCGGAGCGGCTCAGGAACTCGATTGGTGACCTGTCGTACCGCTTGCTTGGTATGGCCAGGACGCGCTGGATCAGCGCGCTGTGAGCCGGCTGGTGGAACGCGGCGTACTTGAAGAAGGAGTGGATCGCGGCGAGTCGAACGTTCCGGGAGCGGGCGCTGATGCTGCGCTCCTTCTCGAGGTGATCGAGGAACGCGCCAATGATGGGGGCATCCAAGTCCTCGATCGAGAGTCCAGACGGGGGTTTCCTCAGGCGAGACGCGACGAACTCCAGGAGCAGGCGGAAGGTGTCGCGGTAGCTGGCGATGGTATGGGGGCTCGCTTGCCGCTGGCGCATCAAACGGTCCGTGAAGAACGCTTCGAGGAGTCCAGGAAAGTTAGCCAAGGTCGTCATGACGGGTGCCTCCTTGCGAACGTTCGAGCCGCGCTGCGGCCAAGCGGAGAAGCTCCGGCACTGAGGAGAGGTACCAATAGGTGTCACTGACGTGCCTGTGGCCCAGGTAAGTGGAGAGCACGGGCATTCGCGGATCGACATCGACCCCTTCCCGGTACCACCGCAGCACAGTCCCGACGGCGAACGCGTGCCTCATGTCGTGCAGGCGTGGACCGTGATGGTCCGAGGCGCGTCGTAGGCCCACCTGGCGCGACAACGCGTAGAACGCCCTCCGGACGCGTGACTGCTCCAGCCGTGTGCCCCATTCGGAGAGGAAGAAGCCTGGAGTCGTGACCGCCGGAAAGATCCGATCCCGGCGGTGCAGGTAGGCCTTAAGAGCCTCGCGCGTGGTTGGATGGACGGGGACCAGACGTGTCTTGCCAAACTTGGTGCGCCTGATGGTCAGAACGCCACCCCGGAGGTCGACATCGTCGCGGTCAAGAGCAAGGGCCTCGCTGAGCCGCATTCCCGTGACCGCGAGGAGTCCTAACAGCGTTGAGTAGGTCCAGGGCCGCAGCCCGCTCGTCGAGGGAAGCCGCTTGGCGGCCTCGATAAGCTGCCGGATCTCCTGCGCGCTGTAGATGTAGGGCTGCCTCCGCCGTGGGCGATGGGGAAGCAAGCCCAGAGGCGGGACCTCTGTCCGAGGGTCGAACGCGCTGTGGTGCTTCGCAAAAAGGCGTACCGCACGCAGCCGGGCTGCCCAGTGGGCCGGCTGGACATTCGTCGGTTGCGTCGCCCAGCGGAGCGCCAGCTCAGTCGTGATGTACGAAGCACCTTCCCCCTCCAGGAAGGAAACGAAGTATTTGAGGTAGATGCCGGGGTCGTGCAACTTGTACCCGAGCTTCCGGCGCAGACTGAGGTAGTCCTCCACGGCCTTCGCGAGCGTGCTCATGCTTCACCTCCCGGCCATGGCAGCGCCAGGTCGTGCAGAGCGGCGAGATCCACCTTCGCGTAGATCGCCGTGGTGTCCGGGAGGCGATGCCGCAAGAGCTCCCCGATCTCGGCCAGGGATGCACCCTTCGCCAGCATCTGGGTAGCCAGTGAGTGACGTAGCAGGTGCGCACCCTTGTGGGGTGGATTGAGATCG
The DNA here is from genome assembly GCA_030691635.1 of Bacillota bacterium. Classification (GTDB taxonomy): domain Bacteria; phylum Bacillota; class Sulfobacillia; order JAUYEF01; family JAUYEF01; genus JAUYEF01. The sequence continues at coordinate 1,555 of JAUYEF010000224.1, read as the reverse complement.
GCACGCGCGAGAGCGCGTTTGACAACGCACCCAACGGACTGGGATCTCGAGAAGCCACCACGAGGCGCCTTGATCCGGACGAAGACACGTCGGGTCGAGCAGGCAGGCCGCCCATGACGCAGATACGTGGCAATCGCCTTGCCTACGTCGCGCGGGATCGGCAGGCGATCCCCTCGACCGCCCTTTCCTCGTACCGTCAGCTCCCCCGACTCCCAGTCGATGTCGTCCAGCGTCAAAGCGACCACCTCCCCGGATCGCAATCCAAGTCGTGCCAGCAACAGCAAGATCGCGTAGTCACGCTGACCTGTCGGCGTACCTTGATCGCAACTCATGAGCAAGCGCTCGACGTCCTCGGCGTCGAGGGACCTCGGTAAGGTCGAGAATCTCCACTCCGCCACCGAAGGAACCACACCCGCCAGATCGATGTCGATGTCTCCCCGCAAGCGGAGGTAACGGAAGAACGAGCGGAGCGCACCCACCATGAGCTTGGCGCATCCGGGGCTCAAGGTATGTGCGTTGCGAAGCACAAAACCGGTCACGTCCGGAGCACGCAGCTCATCAAGGAGAACTGGCTGGTCGGAGAAGCGCTTGTCGAGGAACCGCCGGACAACCGGCAGCGAGTTGTTCAGCGTAGCTTGGGAAAGCCCGCGCTCCTGAGCAAGGTACTGGCCGAAATCACGGACGACTCGTGCTGCAGGGCTCTCATCCACCTGCGGAGGAGCCGCCGCCGCGGCGCCAGCCTCCTGTAACAGGCTCAAGAGATCCCGCAGCGTCTCTGGATCGCCGAGCCGTACCGCACCGCATCGCCGCCGATGGGTCAGGTACTTGGCGATCACGTCTCCATTGAGCTCGGCGGCGAGAAGCCCTCGTCTCTCGAGCCATCGACTAAAGTCTGCGACCAGCCGGAGCTTGACTCTCCCAGTGAATCCCGCGTAGCCGCGCTCGTGGAGCCGCTTTGCGAAGGCCTCGACGTGGGAAGCCAACGGGCCGGCATGCAACCGCTGCCAGGCGATCGTGCCCAGCGAAAAGGGATGCGCCATGTCCTTCTCCTTCCTCGGCCATACGACCGGAAGGAGAAGCCAAGCGGATTATGCCGAACTGCTCAAGCGGAAATCCCTCGAATCACGCGGCTTGCGCCCGGCACATCGGCATAATCCGGCGTGCGGCATTATGGCGCTAATGCCGCATGCGGCATTAGCGTCATACGAAAGCGATGCATCTGCTCCAGGCCGGGGTGCCGTTGGTCACGATCAAGGACATCCTCGGCCACGTCGACGTGAAGTCCACCGAGGTCTACGTGCAGATCGACCTCGCGATGAAGCGCGAGGCGTTGGCGCGGGTCGGCTCCCCCGTGCGCCCGCCGAAAGGCGGGCGCCTTCCCCCAGACCTCCTCGGCTGGTTGGAAGCCCTGTAGGGGCGTTATGCGGAGCCGATCACAAGAAACTGGCGACACTACGCCTCCTTCCTCACGCACTCAACATAACGCGGAACTCACCATAATCCTCCCCGGGCAGGAACTCCAGTACGTCGAAGCGCTCCGGCTCCCGCGCCTTGA
>JAUYEF010000223.1 GCA_030691635.1 Bacillota bacterium | reverse complement strand
GACCTGCATCGCTCGCTCACGATGATCGCATCTGTGGATGTGAGCAAGTCGCGTACCTGCTCATCGTCATCCAAGAGCGCTCGTGAACAAGCCATGTAGCCACACGACTGGGCTGTACGTTCCATCGTGTCGAGCGTCCTGTCGTGTGCGGCAATGAGCCCTAAGCGCTTGGTCGGAGAAATGCGGGCGAGCGCCAGGAGCGATCTTGCGTTGGGTTGATCCTGCAGAGCGATAAACCTATCCTTGACCGTGGCAGGACAAGCCGCATATAGCTCTCCGAGGTGATAGAAGGACGTTAGCAGCAGGTCATATTCATTGGCGTATTGTTCAGGTCTTTCAAGAAACCGGGAGATAACCACGGGTTTTACGCGGATGTCCAGCTCTTCCTTGATGTCTTGCGCCAGCGACCTGGCATCCCACATGTTGCATTCCACAAGCAAGGCACTGATGCGGAGGCCACCATAACACCGGTGGATCGCACCTCTGAAGAGTCCGGTGACCTGCTCCTGGGTCATACCGAGCATCCGGGCCTGATGAATCACCTGTTCCAGCCGTTGGCCAACGTGGGAACTCCCTGTACCACCATTCGGTTCCGCCCCGTTGGTGACAATCATCCCGACGCCCGGCACGGGCCGTGCCAGGCCTTTTTCCTGCAGGAGCGAGAAGGCCTTGCTGATGGTGTTCTTGTTGACGCCCAACTCACTCGAAAGAGACCTGCAACTGGGTAAGAGGGTACCCATGGGGTGCATACCTGAGGCGATTCTCTCAGCGAGGCCAATGCAGATATCTTCGGCGATGCTTGGGTGGCGCAATGGCTCCACCTCGCGCGGGTCGTGTTGGCTCTTGATCTAGCTAGTTCTTGTATGGGAGAGGGAATCCCTTTCTCAAACGAAACCGAATACCTGAATTCGCATCCTTTAGGGACAGGTCAGCGGGCTGCCCGCAAGAAGCCCCGTTTGAGTTCCGTGGCTAACGACCATTTCTCCGTTTACCAGAACGTAGGAGATTCCCGTGGGGAACAGGTGTGGATCTTCGAAAGTTGCAGTGTCGCGTATCGTCTCGGGGTCGAAGACGACTACGTCGCCCCAGAACCCTTCCTTGATCAAGCCTCTTCCGGCCAGCCGGAAGCGCTGTGCCGGCAATGATGTCATTTTCCTGACGGCTTCCTCAACCGAGAAGAGGCGCTTTTCCCTGGTGTAGAGCCTCAGGACTCTGGGGAAAGTGCCATAGTTTCTCGGGTGAGGCTTGCCTCCCGACACGGGCCCGGCGGGTGCGAGTGCGCTGCCGTCGCTGCCAACCATCACCCAATCAGCCTTCATGATCTCCGACACATCGTCCTCGTTCAGGATGGCTGAGACCCAGCTGGCTTCGCCCTCTTCCAGGAGCGTCAGCACAGCATACTCCGGGCTTTCGCCCAGGATCCCGGCTACCTGGGCCAGCGTCATGCCCTCGAACTCGGTTCTCGGCGCGTACGACGAGAAGGTGTGGAGTTCTGGGCCTCCGCGCCGCTCAAAAGTGGCCGCTATCTCGCGGGCAATGCGCTTCCTGGTTGTGGGGTCTTGGAGGCGGCTCACCACCCTGTCCCTTCCACCTTCTAGCGCCCATCGTGGCATCACTGAACCGCTTATGCCCCCACCACAGCGTATGTAAGGGTAGACATCTGCAGTCACATCCAGGCCCTGGGCTCGCTCGTTCTCAATGGCTTCTACCATCCAGCCTGCACTGCCCCATGCGGCAATCCCGTTGGCCTGTAAGTGGGAGATGTGCAGCGGCACTCCTGCCTCCCTTGCTGTCTCGAATGCCTCCCGCAGAGCAGCCGCAAGTCCGATACCGTAGTTGCCCTCGTCTCGGATGTGAGTGACATACAGTCCCCCCGAAGGGGAGAGTGCCTTGACAACGGCGGTTACTTCTCTCTGAGAGGCATAGCTCTGCGGTGCATAGAACAGACCCGTAGACATCCCAAAGGCACCCTCGCTCATGTTCTCGCGGACCAGCTGCTGCATCTCCGTGACTTGACCCGGCGTTGCAGGCTCTTCCGTATAGCCCATGATCGAGGCCCTCACGTTCCCAAATCCGATGAGTGGGCACACATTCAGGGCGACACCCTGCTTGCCGAGCCTCGCCAAATAGCCTCCCACACTCGTCCAGTCAAGCGAGACGTTCTTGTGCCTGACGCCATGCTCTATCCCAGACCGGGCCTTCTCCAGAACCGGCGCCAACCACCCCCCACAATTGCCCACCACTTCAGTTGTCACACCCTGCTGCACTTTGGACTGTGCAAGTGGGTCTGCGAGCAACGTGAAATCGGAATGAGTGTGCGTGTCTATGAACCCTGGGCAGACCACCTGACCTCCAGCGTCGATCGTTTCCCTCGCCGAAGCAGCGTCGATCCCCCTTTGGACAGCAGCTATCTTCCCGTCGACGAGTGCGATATCGGCCTCGAACCACGGGTTCCCAGACCCGTCAAGGACTCGTCCATTCTTCACGAGTATGTCATACATCTACTTCTTCCTCCGCGCGCCGGCCCAGAGGCCGCCGACGTCCATCAGTCTCTACCGCGTGGCTGACGCACCGAGATTGAACACTCCCCACAGGATCTTGTACGCCGTAAGGTAGTCCACCGCGCTAAACGCTATCGTCCGGGGCCCGGTCCTCTTCAGCTCGGGGAACACGTCGCAGGCATAAGCCTCGGCAGTGCTCTTGAAGTCCACTTCGAAGGTTACAGGAGTCTTGATCCTATAAGGCACAAGTGATGCGGCCTTCTCCACGGCTGCCTTGGCGCGTTGCCGGATGAGCGTCTGGGACTGTGCCGGGGTCAGGCTGCACGCCGAGAACCTGCTGATCGCGTCTTTGACCACGGCGGTCTCAACACCTGTGAACCGCTTCGCAGCATCGGCGCAGACAAGGTTATCCCCCGTGACCAGGCCGATTGGCACGCCGAAGTGACCCGCCGCCCCCGCGTTCACAGCGGCCTCGCCCATGGGCTCGCCATTGCACCGGATTTCGAGCACCATCCTACCGTAGAAGGAGTGGTTGAGGACCGCGTCATACGACCCCTCGCGATCGTGGTAGCCCACCAGGAATACCAGGTCGAAGTCCTTGCCAATGCCCTCCATCTGGCCGAGGTGCTTTTTGTTCCCGCTGATAAGCCGTGCATCGTTGTGCAATTCCTCGATCAGGATATTGGTCATCGGCCCGTGGGAGTCGTTGACCACGAAGCCGGTCGCGCCGGCCTCGATCGCGCCCTCGATGGCGGCATTCACGTCCCGGGTCATGAGCTTGCGGAAACGCTGGTAGTCCGACTCCGCGGAATTCACGTGGGCACTGACGCTTACTCCGGTGATGCCCTCCATGTCGACCGAGATGAAGACCTTCATTATGTTCATGCACCTCCAGGTTGCGTGCCGCCCGGCTATCCCGGCTACCACCGCCACCCGGCTGCTCGGCCTCCCGGTTGCCCAGCCGGTCTGCTGCTCGGCCGGTGGCACGCTGCCAGCTATTTCTTGCAGTTCAGCCAACACTCCTGCTCTTCGCAGGTGGACGTCGCAGGGCCACTGCCTTGATGAGGTTGCCGCACCACACCCATGTCAATGAACAGCTAAAATGTCCCCTTAAGTGAACAGCGGAAATGTCACGGAACGAGTGTTTGCAGTATCTCATGAATCGTCACCTTGCAAGGGTCTTCTTGGTCATGTAGATCTGGAACGTTTGTTTCCAAGGATGGTTCTGGGTTGGGGTATGTGCTGAACTGCGCTTGGGAACTGCCAGATCAGATGTTAGCAGTGCGGGTGCGTCCAGGACGCATGG
>JAUYEF010000260.1 GCA_030691635.1 Bacillota bacterium | reverse complement strand
CCCAGCGGTCGCAACGTTCTCCACCACCTGCTTCATAGTCGTCATGCCGCTGAGGACCACTGATACTTCCGGATGGTTCCAAACCCATAGCAGCCCCAACTCAGCCAGGGTGCGCTCTCGCTGGACAGTCGCCATCAACTTCGCTATGTGCTCTGGGAGCCGTCTGGTGAGCCGGCCGCCGCGGAGAGGCTCCATAATCGAGACCGCCAGCCCCCTGTCAGCAGCGTATTTGAGCCCGCGCGTACCCGCCTGGTAGTCAGCATCCACATAGTTGTACTGAATCTGACAAAGCGTCCATCTGTCGTAGGCATCCACGATCTCCTTGAAAAGTGCAAAATCGTCGTGGAAAGAGAAACCAAGATGCCCGATCCGCCCATCGGCTATCGCCCGTTCGGCCCAGTTGAATATTCCCAGATCACGCAATTTTGGCCAGAAGCGTGCATTCAAGGCATGTAGGAGATAGAAGTCAATCCGGTCCGTCTGCAGGCGTTCAAGCTGTTCATTGAGATAGCGGTCACATGCTTCTTGCGTATCTGCCAGCCAGGACGGCAACTTGGTTGCGAGTTTGACCTTCTGGCGGTAGCCGTCTCGCAGCGCCTGTCCCACCGCAAGCTCGCTGCGTCCCAGTTGGTATGAGTATGCACAATCTACATAGTTAACGCCGTGGTCAATGGCATACCTGATTATCCTGATGGATTCCGGTACGTCGATGTTGGCAGGATTATTATCGACCAACGGTAGCCGCATCGCACCGAACCCTAGTGCCGACACACTCCAGTCCAGTTTCCCGAACTTACGATAAAGCACAGGCTCGTTTCCCTATCCTACAAATATCAGGCCACCTCGAGGAAGCCAGGTCCAATACACACATGCCTGAGGAAATATTCTGCCCGATTCTCCATCAAAATGCAAGCCTACCAGCAAGCCCCACTGCGAGTTGATTCTCCGCTCAGAGGTATCGTTCGGTTTGGGTTGACCTAACAGAGCTGATGTCATTGCGAGGACACGGAGTACCTGCGGCAATCGCAGCATACTGCAGGGCATGAGATTGCTTCGTCATCCTTCCGTCGAAGGACTCCTCGCAATGACGAGTAATATCAAATAAAAGACAACAGCACAATCTGGTAGGCAGGGCTGCACCCTCTGTAATCGATTTGGGACACGCCAGACCTGTCTCTGGTGGGTGTTTTCGGCCAGCTATGGGTTTAGCGTCTTCTGGAAAGCAGCCAAAAGGTCTGTGTTCTTCATTACGATGTTCCCATTTGATGGAAGGTACGGCACACTTGCCTTGGGATAGCCGCGGCAGGGTCCGCTTTTCCCTTTTCCGGTCGCAGCGTCAAAAACAGAGCCACAGCTGTCGCATACGAGAGTGTTACCCACTAACGAGAAGGACCTCGACTGGCATGGAGGACAGACGCTGGCACGCGCGTATATCTGTCCGTTTAGCTGATATATCATGAAGCTCTCCTCGATCGAGGCGATCTTGACCGTGAACTTGTCGTTCCGGTCGCGTTGCACAGTGCTAGCCGGGACGGAGACGGTGTCGCCTTGCACCACTGCCGTGACCGACACTGGCCTTATTCGCCCGGATTGGGGGGCTGAAGCAGCCGAGGAATTTCCGCAACTCGCCGTCAGGATTGCTCCGACGACTGACAGCAATGCCCCTCCGAATAGAACTTTCCGGGCTGTTGTGCCCGCAATTCGCTTAGACATCTGTACTGTTACTCCCCTGTTCCGTTAACTATCTGCCCATCTTTGAGGAAGACCACTCTCTTTGCAAGACGGGCTATTCCTGGGTCATGTGTCACCATGATGATAGTCTGACCTTCGTCGTTCATCCGACAGAACATGTCCAGAATCTCCTTGCTTGTCTTCTGATCCATGTTGCCTGTGGGTTCGTCGGCAAGGACAAGGGACGGGTTGTTGACGATAGCACGGGCTATGGCCACTCTCTGTTGTTCACCGCCGCTCAGTTGGGAGGGCCTGTGCCCCGCCCGCTTCTCCAGGCCCACCTTTTTCAGAATGTCCATCGCCAACTCATGCTGGTCGCCTAGTGCTCCAGCCAGGACCAGGGGCAGCATTACATTCTCAACGGCGGTCAGTGACGCAAGCAGATGGTACTGCTGGAAGACATAGGCGATCTTGCCCCTCCTCGTGGCGACGAGAGAGTTCTCGTCCAACGTATCGATGCGCTGTCCTTCCAACACTACCTCGCCGCTGGAAATCCGTTCCAGGCCGCCGATGACATTCAGCAGCGTGGACTTGCCGCATCCGGAGGGCCCCATGATGGCGATGAACTCGCCTCTCTCTGCAGTAAGAGAAACACCGTTGAGGGCGACTACTCTAGCTTCGCCATTGCCGTACTGCTTTGTTGCATTGATAACTTCTAACATGTGCCTACAAAGACCTCAAAGAGTCTGCTACCTTAATTCTCGTGGCGCTAAGGGCCGGGTAAACAGAGGCCACGATCGCCATCGCTATCGATAGTCCCAGAGATACCCACAAGTACTGCGGCACAAATGCCACCGCGGCCCCCTTGAATATCAAGGGCCCGATGAGGAAGGCCAGCAGTGTCCCCACCACATATCCGACAACGCCGCCTATGATGCCGATAACGACGGCCTCATAAATGAATATCTTCAGTATCTGATTGCGCGAGGCCCCCACCGCCCGCATTATGCCGATGTCCTTGGTCCTCTCGTGTACGGAACTCATCATTGTGTTGCCCACCCCGAAGAGGCCAACACACAGTGTGATGCCCGCGAGGGCCAGTAGGAAGGTATTCACCTTGTCAACCATCCCCATTTCGGTCTCGGCGACCTGTTTCACTGCTACGGCACGCACTCCCGGGACAACCTGGTTTATCTCGTCGGCGATGACCGAGACGGGACAAGCATTGCAGAGTGCGCGGATGTCTATCGAAGAAATGAGGCCTTCTTTCCCGAAAGCCCTCTGTAATGTCCGAAGCGGCACAAAGACCTGCGAGTCATCAG
>JAUYEF010000234.1 GCA_030691635.1 Bacillota bacterium | reverse complement strand
CTGCGGTTGTCTGCGGTGTGAGCACGGCAACCCAAACAAGGGCAGCGGGTGCACGAAAAGTGCCATAATGCTTGGGGTGGGCAGCAGATAACCGCCAGATGAGCTAACCCACCACTTCCGCTTCGACTCCCCGCTTCCCAGTGAACGCGTCAACGCCTCCTCGGTTGCGAAGTACTTGTCCACCAGGGTCAAGCGCTCGTTTGCACGGACTTGACGTTAGCCGTTCTCCGGACACATTGGCAGGGCCTGCCACAGAAAAGGCGAGTATCACAGACAACGATAGCCAAGCCTGTGGGGACCACGCAGACCGGCTCACTGAGGAGACGGGACAACCGGCGCGGGTCTGACCCAAGGCTGGGGTGTGTACGCGCCGTCCGCAGGAATCACGTTAGCCACGCCCTCTTCTCGAACGACGCCGCACGGCTCATCTACCAGTACACAAAGGGGATACCACGTCAGGTCAACAATCTCTGCACCGCGGCCCTCCTGGCGGGCTTAGCCGGTCAGCGGAAGCTCATTGACGAGTCAACGGTCAAGCAGGCGCTGCTGGAGCTGCAGGATGAGGCGGCTGGATAGGTGGCGGGACGCATCAGGCTGCCATGCGGACGACACGTTGCGTGACCAAGGGCGCGTCAAGGAGCGTGAGTGACGCCAGCAAAGGCGCTAACTACTCTATAATCGCCTGGGGTATGTACACCCTCTTAAGCGGTATCAGACCTTTGTACTTAGAATCGAACTGCTCGTAGTGAGCCAGGATCATGTTTACCAACTCCCCACCGTCGATCAGCCGGAGGTTCATCTTGCTCCGGGCGAAGGTCCGGGCTTGATGGGTGAATGTGCCGAGTGTGACCAGCAGCCCGTACTCCCCGCCCTCAACATTGCCATATAGGGCCTGAACAGTGGGACCACCAACGTTACCCAGACTGCTCTTAACCTGCACCTTGATGATCGGGGGCTCGAACCCTAGCTCATCCCTGTGTGCGATGATGTCCACCCCGGCGTCTGGGCCTTCCTCACTCACCCGGGTCCGGTAACCCATGGTTTGCAGAAGATGGGCAACGAACTCGGCAAACGGGTGTCCCTTTAGCTCCTGTGCCAGTCTCTTGATGACGAAGTCCCTTGTGTTTTCCTGCACATCCTCCGCAATCACCCCTACGGTCTCATCGACTGCAGGAGTGACCGCGGGCTCCTTGCTTGCCAGTGCAGCCATGTATTCATGTGGGTACGTGGTGATCATGAAGAGACTCAGGAAAGCCCCGAGTTCATATAAGGCTCCTTGAGTGAAACTGCTCCTCGGTACGGCCTTTAGCCACTTAACCGTTCGATGGTGCGGATAGCCTGGAGCTGGGTCAGGGCTGTACGTATAGGGCCCCTCAATGCGGCCAATGTGGATCTGCCGGTCACCTTTGGTAGGGAAAGCCACCAGGTCTCCAATCTTGACCTCATGCGCAAACCGAAAAAGCTGACCTGAATTATAAGGCACGGCTGCCGGTTTCATACCAGGAAACGAGGCAGCAACCCGCGCCTTGAATGCGTCCCTGTCACCAGGAAGACCGGACAGATCGCCTGTCTCAGGCCAACCGAGAGCCACAAAACCCTTCTTGAGGAAGAGGACGTCGGCGCTCTTTTCCGCATGCACTCCCCATATGTTCGGGGCCAACTCGTCCATTTCTGTGCCTCCGTTCATGCGCGAGCACTGTGCGCAGACTGCGGATTCCGATCAACTCGACCACTCAGTCCAGACGATTGCGACGACCGGCTGTCGAGCGCCGGACACGGGATTAACCTTGCTCTTGATGGGTTTGATGTTCGTTTCCCAAAACCTGCCGCGCAACAACAACCGGACCCCTACGGCCACTCCCTTGTCAAGGTGCGTGTTGCCGGAGGGTTAACTCAAATAGCGGTGGTTGGAGTTAACCGCTACCTGCGCTAACCGACCACCTCCAACTCGACTCCCGGGTTCGCCAGATAGTCCGTCAACGCCTCTTCGGTGGCGAAGTGCTGCTGTGCCAGCGCCAGGTGCTCGTCGATCAGGTGCGGGCTGTGCCCCATAACCCAGCAGATGGCGCTCTTTAGGACCCGGTAGTAGCGCAGCATCGGGACCCGGTCGAAGGCGCGGAGGTACTCGTCCACGGCCAGCGCGGTGTGGTAGATCCTTCTCGTCGGCTTGGTATCCGTTCCCTAGGAACTTCCGTATGGATCCCCCCTCAATGCCGTCCACCCCCCACAGCCGGGAATAAGGCCGGGTTCTATCCCGCGTCCCCTCCCAAAAACCCAACCTGGTCGAACCTGGTGCGCCGTGCCGTCTTGCAGGGGGTTAGGCACGTCGAAGGCATCATCCCTGCTAGCCCCCCCTAACGATATATCGTTGTTTTTGTGTTGACAAAATGATAAGACCAGCTATAGGCTGTCGGCGCTGGCAAACGAAACCAGCTAGACAACACGGGAGGTGGCGGAGATGACGCTCAGTTTCAACGACTTGTTGGCCAAGGCATCGGCCAACGGCGGCCAGAGCATCGACGAGCTGGAGGGCGAGAAGGTCAAGCTCACGGTCGAGATCGGCGAGCTTGAACGACAGCTCGCGGCGTTCCGGGTGCGCCTGCGCGAGGTGGAGGCGCTCATTGCGGCCCCGGTCAAAGCGGCGGTCAAGGCAGCGGCGGCGCTCGGCATCGCGGTGCCGGACACGTACAAGGCGGCGGCACCGAAGGCCAGCACCGAGGGCCGCAAGCGCACGGCGGGTAGCTACCGCTGGGAGCCGCAGCCCCTGCCGGGCAGTAACCCCAGCGAGGACCTGACGGCAAAGGAGATGGAGCTGTCCAGAGGCCTCTGGGCCTACTCCAAGGGCAGCGGCGGCAGCGCAGGCAAGGGCGGAGAAGGCGTCTTGACCGTGGGCGAGTTCAAGGAGCTACTCCAGGCGCAGACCGGCAAGACCGAGCTTGAGCCGGGCGAGACG
>JAUYEF010000155.1 GCA_030691635.1 Bacillota bacterium | reverse complement strand
TGTGTCCAGGGTACTGGGTGCGGTACATGCTAACCACCAGCAGCGTAGCTCCCGATGCTTTAGCTTTGAGTATCTGAGATGAGAAATCCTTGTCGGTGACTTGACAAGCCTCAACTACGAGGGGCTTGATCTTGTGGGGATCATTGAGCCGGGCGACGATTTCCTCCATGCCGATCCTTCCATAGTCGTTGTTCGAGTAGATGATCGCGATCTTCTTGTGCTTCAGCTCATTGACAGCGTAATCCACTATCGTCTTTGCATGAAGGATGTCGTCCGCATGGATCCTGAAGATCCACTCGTTTCCACTCCTGGTGATTTTGGGGTTGCTTGCATTAGGGGCAAACTCCGGCACCTTGTAACGAGCCGCTACTTCCATAGCTGCAAGAACGCAAGGACTACCACTGGGTCCGATGACCGCAAACACTTTGTCTTTCTCTATAAGCTTTGTGATTCCGCTGACGGACTTGGCTGGTGTGTTCTCATCGTCTTCGGCGATATAGGCCAGCTTTTGGCCCTTTATTCCCCCAGCAGCGTTGATTTCCTCAATCGCCATGTCAACGCCGTTCTTGATATAGTTCCCTGTCATAGCCGCAGGACCCGTTAAGTTCGCAACGATCCCAATCGTGATAACCGGTGGCGGGGTGGTCTTGGGGACCTCCTTTGGGGCAGTTTTGGGAGCCTCCTGGGTGCACGCCGCTGTGAGGCAAACGACTGTCGCGACCACCAAAGCAAGAGCGATAAGCGATCTGGATCTCATTCCCGCGCCCTCCTCTCTGTAGTTGGAACCTGCTTTCCGGTCGCCAAACGACCTAACCAAGCGACTGGAGTTCTTGCGGCAAATGCGGGTACGAGTCAAAAGGCAGCCTGTGTGTCAAGAAGTTGTCTTCGAGTCTGTACAGCGCCAACTCATCGGAATGAATCCTGACTGATTGGTTGTAGGGTGCCGCATCCCCCCTCATTGCTTCGCATCTGTCAATGCCCTAGCCTATGACCTGCAGCTCCTGCGGTAACGCAGAAAGATATCTAAAACCGTCGGATGTCACCAGGACAGTGTCTTCGAGCTGGATCGCGCCAAAGCCCACTTCGTAGTATGGGGTCTCGATGATGACGACCATGTTTTCCTCCAATGGCAGATCTGTATCAGCGTTTATCAGGGGCGGATCGTACGGCTCGATGCCTGTCGAGTGGCCGATGTGATGCCGTCTGAAATGGGGAATCCCATTGTCTCTAATTGCCCCAATCGCTGCGCGGTAGATCTCCGACGCTTTGACGCCCGGCTTGATGAGTTTCAGAGCTTCGTTGCGACCCTTGAGTATGGCCTCGTAATACTTGACTTGCCGGGGTGAGGGATCGCCAAGCACGACCGAACGCGCTGTGTCGGAGTAATAATGCTCCACACTGCTGAATACGTCCAACATGATCCAGTCGCCAGGCCTCAACGCATAGTCGGTCGGGTCCCTATCTGTCAGAGAACTGAGGGTGCCGCATCCAACAAACCACAGGGCCGGAACACCACCTTGCCGACTAATGGACGACCTGCAAATACCAGCGAGCTGGATCTCGGTCATTCCCACGCGTGCCGAGCTCCAAACATCCTCAACGGCACGCTCAGCTACCTGGGTCGATCGGTGAATGCGGGCAATCTCTTCGGGCGTCTTGATCATCCGGATTTCCCTGAATATCTCGTACGCATATGAGATCTTGGCCCTGTCCAGCTTGGTCTTGAGCGCTTCAATGTGCTGAACGGGTATGTTCATCTCGTCAAGTCCTATGGAGGCGCCGGCGAAACTCTTGTGTCTCAGAGCGGCTATCAAGGCCTCCAGACTCGATGGATAACACAGGCGAGAGCTGATAAGTCGAGTCTCGACTTCTTTGAACTTCTTCTCGTGACCATGCAGTTGCTCGAATCCCTCAACGTGGTACGTTCCGTATGACCATATCTCCTGAACCCATGATTTCTTCGTGACCCAGGCAGCCAGATCGGAGATGGGCATTACGATGGCCGGTTCTTTCTTCTCGTCCCTGGGGAGGATGCAGAAAGACTGATGCCCCATTGGCCGAAACGTACCTAATGGCCAGTAGTCCGTCGTGTATGCGACGTTCCCTTCGGTCGAGGCGACCAGCACATCCAGCCCATGCTTATCCATCACGGCATACGCTCTCTCCCTGTTCAGCAACACCGGGCAATCCCTCCCTGTAGCCGATTGGAATCTGATCGCTCGACCGACCGCGTCCGGGCTCGGGGCTGCGATCTATTCTGTCACTCCGCGAGCGGCATCGATGGTGTACTCGATGTCATCTCTGGTTATGCCGTAGTGGGTGACCATGCGTATCCGGCGTCCTCTTGGGGGGTTAAACCGGACTCCAAGTCTCCACATCTCCTCGGTGAACCTTTGAGCCGGCATCATCGTTGCCGGGACCTCGAAGAACACGATATTGGTCTGAACCGCGGGCATTTCCACCTCCATCCCGACAGCAGACAGGCCCTCAGCAAGAACCCTGGCATTGGCATGGTCCTCTGCCAGCCTGTCCACCATGGTCCTCAGCCCGACGAGGCCCGCGGCCGCCATCATGCCTGCCTGCCTCATCCCTCCGCCGACCATTTGACGGTTTTTCCGACACCGCTTGATAAAATCGTTGGTACCCACAATAAGCGAACCCCAGGGGCAGCTCAACCCCTTGGAGAGACAAAACGTCAGCGAGTCAGCGTCTTTGGCGAGTACGCTGGCGTCAACTCCGAGGCTGACCGAAGCATTGAAGATGCGGGCGCCGTCCACATGTATGGCTAAGCCATGTTTGTCGGCAACCTGACGCAAAGCTCGCATATCGGCCGCTGTGTAGCACGTCCCGCCTGCAGCGTTGTGGGTATTCTCCACGCTCAGAAGGGTGACGACCGGATTCTCGAGACCATCCGGCATGACGGCAGCCTCTACGTCTATCGCGTTCAAGATTCCCCTGATACCCCTCACTCTTTTTGGCATAACACCGGCAAGGCCGGCAAGGCTGGCGCACTCAGACCTGTATATATGGGCGTCCGCTTCGATGATCAGCACTTCCCCGCGTCGCATGTGAGTGAGCAGTGACACCAGATTGCCCATAGTACCACTGGAAACCAGGATGGCGGCCTCCTTGCCCAGCTTGGCCGCGGCCAGTTCCTCAAGTTCCTTGACCGTCGCGTCTTCATGATAGAAGTCATCACCTACAACTGCGTTGGCCATCGCCTCTCGCATCTCACGTGTTGGCTGGGTTACAGTGTCGCTCTTCAGGTCGATGATCCTCGTCATGTCGCTTCTCCCTTGCTTTCCTCTTGGTGTTTAGTGAACTAACTGTTGTTATCCGTTACGGGACTACCAGAGGTTTCCCAGTGAACGAACCATCTGACTATACATGTACCTAGCAGCAGAGAATCGACAGTCCTTCCCGACTCCTGTCCTAAGACATCATACGCCTAACACCAACCATTTCTTATTTCTACCCATAGACCACTATTCCTTCTATAGTCAGAGTGCACAGGAAAGAGATTTCCAACGCCTGGCGGACGCTCAAGCGCTAGGGGCCTAAGCTGGTAACGGACCTAGCCCAACTTCCGCACTCAAGTGGGGTTTTCCATCGGTTCTGAGGGAGTGTGGATAGAGGAGGCGCAGGTAGAGGGCCGGAGAGTCCGGATATGGCGAGAATAGTGACCAA
>JAUYEF010000125.1 GCA_030691635.1 Bacillota bacterium | reverse complement strand
ATGGTCACTGCCACGCACCTCTGTCTTACCATGGGATGTGTCTTACGTACTCCATTGTAAGATGTGATCGGGTGGTGGTCAATCGGGGTTGGCCCAACGTCCAGCCGTGTAAAGGAAATCCCGGCCGGCGCAAGAAGAGGGGTTTCCCCATACGTGACTCCTGAAGGCGTCCGCTCCTGGTCCTCCTGCGCTGCCCTGCTTCTAAAGTCTGCAGTCAATCCTGCGGACGTACGGAGGTTATGAGGGAGGAATTGATACGCATCTACCTGCTGATCGACGGGCTGCGCCAGCCATTCGGACCGTGGTTTTCGGGATTGGGAGATGGCAGCCTGCTTATTATGACGACACGGAACCTCGTCCGAGTCAAGCAGCAGCCAGGAAGACGAACGCCGCAAACTCAGCCCTTCATGACCCTACGTTGGGGCTTTGTGGATCTCAGCCACAACCAAAGACCCGCGATCGCCAAGAGCCCAATGACCGCAGCGGCCGCGGTACCGGCCGAGGTGCGCGACTCCGCCGGTGGCCGCGCCGCCGTTTCGGAACCAGCGGGCTGCTCCGTATCCGCGGTTTCAGCTACGGGAGATCCCGAGCCCTGCGCCGGGCCGCTGCCGGTTGGGGCGACCAGGCGAACCGCAAGCTCCCTTATGTAGGTGCTTTCCTCGGTTGCCCGCAGTTGGATCTGCGCCAAGTCCTCGGGCAAGGTGAGCGTGACCTTTCCGGTCCAACCTTCCCCCGTGCGCTGAAGGGAAACATACCCGACCTCAAAAGAAGTGACCACTCCCTGATACTCGAAGTTGCAGACGGAGTAGTGGCCGCGTGCGCCCCGCATCATGCGTCCCAGCAGCTTGTCGGTCCAGGCCACCACGGCCAGCCGCGTGGTCCCTTCGCTGGACACGAGTCGCTCGTCTCTGACGAGGATCTCGACCTCAATGGGTACGCCGATCTGAATCGACGAAGGCGAGAGGTATGCCGTGACAGGATCCTCGGGCCGTGGGGCATCGGGGCCGGGTTGGGGGCTCGTCGCAGGCGGGCTTACCGCCGGCCCTGAAGCGCCCCCGACCGGACGCAGCCACTCCTGGATCTCCTTGACCGACGGCCTGTAGTCTCCGACGGTGTAGAACTCGAAGAAGTCAGACTGATCCACGCCGGTGATGGCCGAAAGCGCCTCAACGACGTCCTGCTCGGTGATGGTACGCCTCAGGGACAAGAGCCTGGCCCGGAAGGGCTCGAGGTTGTATATGCCGCTGCCGGTGGCCACGAAGTGCTCGCTGTCGGGAGAATAGGGGGTGGTTTCGGATTGCAGACCGATCTCCAAGGCGACAAAGAACAGCGCCCGGCTGCCCCTGGCACCGTTGCCCGGTACGGACACGAACTGGTCCACCCATCGCAGGAACGGTTCGCGGTAGCCTGTGATCACATCATCCACCGGCGGCAACTCCGTGCTCACGACTCCAGCGTAGTAGCGGTCGTAGAAGGCGGCCATGTCCATGCCGGCGACCTCGCTGATGGCCTCAACCAGTTGCGAGCGGGAGAAGTGCTGCCTGGTTGTCCCGAAACGCTCTCCCAGCAGCTTGAGCAGGTCATCGAGCGACTTGTGGCCGTTCGTTGCCTGGCTGATGGCCTTATCCATGGCCAGGGCCCTCATATGACCCAGTGCGTAGGTGCTCACCGTCAGCTTTTGCAGCAGGGCGAACCGGGCAGCCCGCTGGACAACCAGATAGTGAGCGTATGTGGAGCCCAGCCAGATGTCGTTTCCCGTCAGTCGTGCCGTGAGCTCGCTTTCGTAGAATGTCGGCACGCCTTCCTGAATCCACTCCGATTCGGCCGCTTCAAGCCGGATAGGCGCATCCTGAGTGAACCAGATCCACGCATGCAGGACATGATGCGGCACCTGCGTCAGCCGCTCGCGGTGCCAGGGCTGCATCCAGCGGGTGAAGCCAACATGCGAGTGCAGTGAGTCCCCCTCTAGCGGGCGATTGGAGACCCAGAAGCGGCTCCCCCCCGGCCAGAACCCGAACAACGACTCAAACCACCGAACCGAGTCAGAAACCAGGTCTAGATACTCCCGCATCTGGTCTTCGGGTGTGTTGCCGTAGTCAGGGCGCCAGAACTCCGAAAAGCCATACTGCGAAGAACGAAAAGCTACGAACGTGAGCTCCATATCCCCGCAAGTCGTCGTCACGGTCGTTTCTGCAACGCCCAGCCGGGTCACGTTGCGCTGCAGGTCAGTCTGCAGGTCGGAGATCCCCTCCACCCTGTAGACGTTGCCCCCCAAAGGGATGAAGGAGGTGCCCACGTACCAGTCGTCAGGGACGTGAAAGGCCACGGTGACTTTGTGCAGGGGAAGGTTGGGTGAGGCAAAAACAGCCCCGTTGAAAAAGAGAGCTGCTTCTTCGGTCACTATGTAGTAGTAGCTGCCCCACCCTCTCGCCTCTCTGAGCGAACCGGTGAGGGAGTACCTGAAGGTTATTCCCTCATGGCCAAGGGTAAAGACATGCCAGCCCTTGCCTTCCTGTGACACGGGGAGTGTAGCGCCGTCTCTGGCAACAGCCGAGACGTCCGACACATGCGCCGTGAGGTCGATCCAGTCCAGTTCCACCATTTGAAACGAAACCGCGGGAGCGGACACACCCGTCAGGACTGCCTCCACCTGGCTAGGCCTTCCCGGGTATATGTGGACGTGATAGGTAAGCGAAGTCTCGGGGGCTAGCGCGGAGGCGGTCGCCGGTAGCGAACCGGAGACGGCCACCAGAGCGGCCACCAACGCAAGGAGAAAGCAGGTCTTCTTACCGTCCATTGTAGCCCCCGCTCAGGTAGGAGTGGTCCAGAACCCCGGACGCTCCGCTTGCCCTCGCGGCATACCGCGAATTGGGCCTAATGGAAACCCATGCCGATTCTGGGCTTCTGCGCTTGGTCACTCAGTCCTCTAGGCTCCCGATAACTGACGGGCGGCGCCATCTTCAGGTGCTGGTTTCTTGGAGTAGGCGGAACAAGCCGTTGCTTGGCACCCATGCGGGGAAGGACACTGCCAACGTCGAGGTCGGCGCATCACCTCACTGAGTCCTAAGGAACGCTTGTGGCTGACCCTCCCGGAAATCGGCCACCCGTTGGTGAAGGTGTGCCATCACGGGCTCGGGAAGCGCGCCCATCTGGAAAAAAGCGGCGTCCACGGTTTCGTCGGTTTCCCGCTTGAGCTCGCCGCCGATGACCTTGCCCTCCAGAGTGACTGCCAATGCTCCCTCTGCCGGCTTGGAGTAGACGCCCACCACCCGTGTG
>JAUYEF010000107.1 GCA_030691635.1 Bacillota bacterium | reverse complement strand
TACGAGGAAGCAATATCATCGCTGCTTGGCGTGACCTCTCGGGAGTTGTTCTGGAGGACTTTCTGCATCTTGCAGCCCCTCCCTGAGGCGAAGAGACTGGACCACAGTGTGCAGCGGCTGTTGTCCGGGGCCGGCGGCGATCTGAAAGCCGCGCTGCAGGGCCTGTTTGATCACCTCAGGGACATCACCAGGCGAAACATGGAGTTCGGCGCCGGCACCACCGACGGCAAGGTGAACAAGCCGCTCGACAATGAGCGCGAGCGCGTCGTGGCCCTGGAGAAGATGGTCAATGAAAGCGCGGGCGCCCTTGACAGGTTGTACACGGAAGACGCTGAGCTGGCGCAGGCGGAGGACCGCAAGAGGCAGATGCAGGCAGCGCTTCAGCAGAAGGAGGCGGCCATATCCGCTTTCGCGGAGTGGCGCAGGCTGCGTGACCTCTATGCTTCGGAAGTACGCCAAAAGACCGAGATCGAGAAGGCGCTCAACTCCCTTGACGAACGTCAGAAGGCGCATGAAGCCCTCACCCGGGAGATCGACCGGCAGTACAGGCCGTTCGTTGACGCCGGGGTGGGCGAGCGTCTGGGTGAACTGTCCAACCTGGAGGCGCGGCTGGCCGAGCGCGCTGCCCAGGTAGCGGATATGCAGGGCCAGATCAGCGCGCTGGAATCCGAGAGCCAGTCGCTTGAAGCCCGGCTCCGCGGGGACCATGCCACAGTCCGCGGTAGGCAGTACCTCGTCGTCCAGGTACGCGCGTTGCAGCAGTTGTCTTCGGAACTGGCGGAAGTCCGGCGGCAGATAGGGATATGTTTGACGGAGACGCAGCAGATGCAGGGCGGTCTCGCGGCCCTGCCTGCCTGGGGCTCGCTCGGCGGGAGCCCTGTGCAGGCGCTTTCATACATCAGGACGCAGGCCGAGGATTTCCGAAGGGCCTGGGACCGGCTGACGACCATCGCCGCAGGCCTTGATGAGGTGCGCATAAGGATACAGCGTGAGTACTCCGCTTTTGAGAAGGCGGACCCGGCGGCCAGAGACGCTCTGTCAAGATACGACACGCGACTGGAGCGTTTCGAGCGGGAGGTTGAGGCGCGCGAGAGTGAACTCGACCGGGCCGTGAGCCTGGTCGACGGCCACGCCGCGGATGAAGCGCGGGTCACAAAGGACTTCGCGGACATCACAGGTCTGGGCGCCGGCTTCACACAGGCCGCGGAGAAGAAGATAGGGCTGCTCCGCGAGAGTTATGAGCTGCTGAGCGCCGAAGACGAGAAGGTGGGGCAGGGCGCGCCGGAATCCCTGCCGCTGGCCCGCCGGGTCGCCGCCATGCTGCTGTTCGGGATCGGTGGTTTCGTGTTGGCCTGGTCACTGCTCGGTTCACCGTCGTCTGGCCCCGCGGTAATTGTCTCCACGGCTGTCGGCCTTATCGGGGCGATCCTGGGCTGGGGCACCGGTGCAGCGCTGCCCGAGATCGGGTGGCCCGCGCTGGGGCGTCCAGGGATGCGGCGCTCGACTACCACGACAGGCGCCCGTCAGGACCGGCTCGCCATGATCCAGCGGGAAGTCACGGGACTAGCGCCTGCCCTCGGCGACTTCGCTGGCGCCGATCAGGCGACGCTCGCGTCACTCCTTGAGAGAATCCGTACGCGCGACGCCAGGCGCGCAGAACTGGAAGCGGCCAAGCGCTCCCTGCCTCAGAGCGAGGCCGTAAGCGGTATGGCTCCACGGCTCGATTCCGCCCGCAGAGAGCTCGCCGATTTTCGCAACCTGACCAGGCCTTTCTCGGACCGGGCAGGCAACGTCGCAGAGGCCTTCGCGGCCTGGCGCGCGGCAAGGGCCGAAGAGCGAAGCCTCACAGCCCAGTTCGACGAGGCACTTGCGGCTCTGGCGCCAGATGCCAGGCGGACGGAAACCTCCGGGCCAGTAAGCGCCGCGCTTGCACCGGATGCCCACACCACTGCTGGCCCAGGCGGCCTTGGCCAGTGGCTCGCAGACTTGCCCGTTGAAGCCATTCCGGCACTGGCCGGCACCCTGGCCCTTGCCCGGCTCACGGGGTCCGAGCCGTCCACCGCCGCTGGACTTGCCACATGGCTTGCCGGACGGGAGGACGCCTGGTGGAGTAAGATGGCCGGCAATGCAGCCCGTTTTGAGGACCTGACCCATCGCCTGGCCACAGCCGCCCAGGCTGTTGAGGATCTCAACGGGCGCGAGACACGGCTGGGGGCCCAGGTCCAGGACCTGTTGCTGGAAGTGAAGCCTTTTGACGACAAAACGGACGTGGACGAGCTGGAAGCCTTGTGGAACGCGGCAAGGGCCGCGGACAAGCAGAGGGAGAGGGTCTTGGCGGCCCTTGAAGCCCTGCTCAAGAGGCTTGAGCCTCTTGAGAAAGACAGGCAGCGGCTGCAGAACGCCGCAGACAGCCTGAAGTCCCAGCTCCAGGAGCCGCTGGCCGCCGCCCGGGGAAGCACGGCTCTCGCAGCCGAATTATGGGCGGAGTGCCAGGACCTCATCGCCAGGGCGTCCGGCATGAGGAGTGAGGTGGATGGAATCCTGCAGGGCCAGCAGAGTTCCACTCCCGACGCGCTGCGACAAAGGGCGACAGACGCGCAACTGCGCGCGCTGGACGCGCTGAACAAGTGGCAGTCCTACGCAGCAGGCCATCCCGGGCTACCACCGGCAGAGATAGCCTTTGATGTCGAGGCCATTACCGGCCTGCAGGAGCGGCGGCAGAAGGAGGTCCAGGAGCTTCGCGGCGCGCTGGCCGTGGCTCTGCAACAGGTGGATGTGCTGAGAGACCGGGTGGCGAACACGAAGGCCGCTCAGGTGGTCAACATGGCCTCGCTTGCCGAGGAACTGGAGGAGCACAGGCGGCTGGTGGCCGACCTTGAGATGGAGGCGAGGAGCCTGGGTATCGCGCACGCTGAGCTCGATGCGGCACGCAAAGACTACCAGGCCAAGTACAGAGACTTGCTTTCAGACAGGGCCACCGAAAGGTTCCGCGAGCTGTCAGGAGTCCTGGGCCGGAGCGTGCTCTTTGATGATGATTTTGAGACCGGCATCACCGGTGACGGGCGCCCAGTCGCGCTCGAACAGCTGAGCCAGGGCGCACGAGACCAGCTCTACCTGGCGGTAAGGTTGGCGCTGGCGGACCTGCTGGCGAGGGATGTGGAACTTCCTTTCATATTCGACGACCCGTTCTTGACATATGACGAGCAGCGGACAGAGCGTATCAGAGCGGCCCTGGTTGCCATCGCCGCCTCGCGGCAGATCATCGTGCTCTCGCACCGGAACGAAATCGCTTCCTGGGGGAAGAGAGTCGAAGTGAAGAGCGTTTCGTAAAGCTGATCGGCGGTGGGCACCGGGTCGAGATGACGAGCGCCGGCAAGGCTGAGCCGAAGCTGGGCCAGCAGGAAAACTTCTGCTTCTGCTTGAAAAGAGTTCGTCACACTGGTTGCACTATTCATAGCAGAGAAAGAGGCCTTCAAAGTTGCTGAAAGACATAGCCACCCTGCCCAAGGGATTCTGGCTGATTTCCGTGATGGCCATCCTCGAGAACATCTCCAGCCAAGCGTATCGCCCGCTTGTGCCGCAACTCGCGGTCAAGCAGGGCATGAGCGGCGCCGCCATAGGGACGCTTTTCGCGCTTGCGGGCATCGTGCCGGTCATCATGGCCCTGCCCATCGGCGCGTCGATCAACCGCCTCGGCATCAAACGCGTGCTGGCCTTGGGCGCCATCGCCAGGGGTACCGCGAGCCTGGTGCTGGTGTTCGCCCCGTCGTTCGTTCTCATGCTCATTTCCCTGACGATCTCGTCCGGGAGCCTCCTTCTGGTGGAAGTCGGCCAGCAAGCATACATCGCCAGCCTCGGCAAGGGCCGGGATTTGGAGCGGAATTTCGGCTGGTTCACATTCGTGATGGGCATCGGGATGGTGGTCGGACCTCTGTTCAGCGGCATCATCAGCGATGTTTTCGGGTTCAAGTGGGCTTTCCTCATGGCGGGCCTTGTGAGTTTCGTGGCGCTCGCCGCGATCGGCCTGCTGGATGAGCCCTCGAAAGGCGAGACGAGGACGGCGAGCGTGATGCAGGACCTCATGCGTGCCTGCGGCCCGCTGATCGCGAAGGCCGGTATCCTCTCCGCCGTATTGCTGGTAGTCTTCCTGTACTTCGGCCTGGGCGCATGGGAGATCTATCTTCCGGCCCTGCTTGCTGAGCGGAAGTTCACCTCGACCCAGATCGGGTTCGTCGTAAGCTCGTTCACCTTCGCAACTATGGTGGCAAGGCCGCTGCTGAGCGCCGGGACGGACCTGATGGGCAGGCAACGGCTGGCCGTCGTAGGCTTGGGCCTGGGAGCAGTCTCGCTGGCGGCGGTGCCTGCCATGAATGCCGTCCCCGTCCTTGTGCTCGCGGCGGTCGGATGTGGTATCGGCCGCGGGATCCTCCCGCTGATATCCCTTGTGACCATATCCGACCAGACCACCAGGGAAGATAGGAGTATCGCGCTGTCGCTGAGAATGATGGCGATACGTTTTGAGTCCATGATCCACCCCATGGTATACGGCGCTATGGCCGGGCTTGCAGGCACCGGTGCCACATTCACCCTTGCAGGGGCGTTGATGGCGACGTCGGCGGCATGGTTCTACGTCAGCAAGACCGCACGCGTCGGATTGAGGAGGCTCGAGGTGGCAGATGAGTAGCGGGTTGTTGAAAGTCAGGTTCGGCCGGCACGGCCCTATGGTCACGAAACTCGGCTTCGGTGGGATACCCATTCAGACCGTGTCCCAGGACGAAGCCGTTAAGATTGTGCGGCATGCATTTGAGCAGGGCATAAGGTTCTTTGACACTGCCCGTGGCTACACGACCAGTGAGGGGTGTGTCGGCAGGGCGCTGGAGGACGTGCGCGATCAGGTCGTGATCGCCACCAAGTCCGGGGCGAAAGAGCGTGACAGGATCGGACAGGACTTGGAGACCAGCCTCAGGAACCTGAGGACCTGTCGCGTGGACCTCTTCATGTTCCACGGTGTCGCAAACCCTGAGGCGCTGAAGAAGATCCTCGAAGACGGCGCGTACGACCACATCAAGGAGCAACAGGAAGATGGCCGCATCGGGCTTGTCGGGTTCTCCAGCCACAACGTGGATGTCGCCATCGAGGCCTGCAAGACAGGCAAGTTCTCGTTCGTTGAGTTTCCTCTCAACTACCTTGAGACCCAAAGCGTGCCAGGGCTGCTACCTTTGTGCCGTACGCTGGGCATGGGGTTCATCGTGATGAAGCCCTTCGCCGGGGGCGCGCTCGGCAACGCCCGCGCCGCCATCAAGTGGCTGCTGTCGAAGGATGTCGACGTGGTGATTCCAGGCGTGATGAGCACCGCCCAGGTGGACGAGATAGTGGCCGCGTCGAAAGTCGTGGAACCCCTGCTGCGGAGCGTGGAGCACGGCAGAGGTCCGGTTGATCTGATCGAGCCGCCGCTGGATGCCTCCGAGCGGCAGGCGATACAGGACGATATCGCCACGCTGTCAAAGAAGTTCTGCCG
Organism: Bacillota bacterium; assembly: GCA_030691635.1. Lineage (GTDB taxonomy): Bacteria > Bacillota > Sulfobacillia > JAUYEF01 > JAUYEF01 > JAUYEF01. The sequence goes on along the minus strand of JAUYEF010000107.1, from coordinate 4,373 downwards.
CCGCTGCCAGTACTGCCTACCATGCCCGAACGGCATCCCCGTCAACTTCGTGGTTTCGGCCGAGCTCCTGTTCCGCAGGCGCGGCTGGCCGAAACCTGGTAGCGAGAGCATCGCGGACCTGAAGAAGGCGCTGGAGTGCGAGGCCTGCGGCATCTGTGAGGCACGCTGCCCGTATGAGCTACCGTTGGCGACGCTGATCAAGCCTACGGCCGAGCGGCTGCTGGCCATGATTGAGGAGAAGGCGCGGGAGCCAGCCTAGGCGGCTGCCTGGCTGGGGGGATGGTTCTTGAAGCAGGCTCCCAGGGGCAGACGCCCAGCGGACAGGCGCCGGGCAGTCAGATCCGGCCCAAGGTTACGCGAGAACTCCCGCCGGCCCGCCGTCAGGCGGGCTTGCTTTCTATCGAACGAGCTTCCTCATGCCCCGGTATACGATGCCCACAAGGATCAGGCCGCCGAAGAAGATGAGGACCGCGCCTGCGTACTGGAGCACTATCAACGTGGTGGTCGCGTTCTTCACCGCACCGAACGTCAGGAGCCTGTATGCGCCAAGGCCCATCAGCGCTACCCCTGCGATCAGGCCGACCACACTACCGATGCTCAGCGTTACGTTATCTCCGTTGGACAAGGAAACCACCTCCGATTGATCGTCAGGAGGTATTATTTCCAAATTTGCAGCGGCAGTCATCTCCGCCGCTTCCACCGCTGCCTTAAACCGCCACTACCTACCGGTCGTCGGAGCCTTTGCGAATAATACGCTCCGCGCCCTCGACATGCTTCTTCTCCATCTGTCGCGCGAGTCTCCGGTCGTCCTTGGTGAGCAGCACGATGTCCAGGTCGTAGCTCTCGAGGTCCGGGTAAAGATCCTCACGCTTGCCGGTCATGGTGAGGCGCTTGTGGTTTATGCTGTGCCTCACTCTGCTGACGACAACTTCCACATTGCCGTGCTGGTCTTCTTCCGTCGCCACGATCCCCCGGCGCTTCATCGAGTGCACTAAGACATTGTCGCCGGGCAAGAAGTGTTCCTCCCTGGGCAACTTCGATAGATCCCTGCCAGCATGTCGGTAGCCCCGGGAGGTGCTGGTCGGCACCGGCTGGCCTGCGGAGTCTGGCAGGTCAACCGTAGCAGGCGGCTCAGCCGCGACGGGTGGTTCATCCGTGGTGGGCGGGTCAGCAGCCACCGGCTCAGCCGCAGCGGGCGGCGCTGCAGCAGGCGCGTCCAGCGTTGCGCGCTGCTTTGCGCTCCCCGTCGCATGCCCCGCCCCGGCCAGCACTTGCCTTGCGTTTGCGAGCACATCGCCAGAAATGCCGAGGCGCTCCGCTATCCAAAGGCCCTGGCTCTTGCCCGCCTTACCCACTGTCAGGACGTATAATGGCCTTAGCGTCTCCTGGTCGAATTCCATGCAGCCATTCACAAAACCCGGCCTGGTATCCGCGAACCTCTTCACATCGCCGTAGTGAGTCGTCGCCACCACCAGGCCGCCCCGGCGGTACAGATCAGACAGTATCGCGCACGCCAGCGCTGCTCCTTCAGCCGGGTCCGTTCCCGTCCCGATCTCGTCCATCAGGACAAGGCAACCGGGCACAGCGAGCTTCATCATCCGTGCGATGTTACCCATGTGGCCCGAGAAAGTGCTGAGCGAATTCTCGATGCTCTGTTCATCGCCGATGTCTGCCAGCACGTCTGGGAAGACCGGTAGGGTCGTGCCCTCGCCTGCAGGTACGTGAAGCCCGGACTGAGCCATGAGAACGCAGATCCCGACAGTCTTGAGCGCCACCGTCTTCCCGCCAGTGTTAGGTCCAGTGATCACAAGCACGCGGAAGCGACCGCCCATCTCTAGGTCTAGAGGCACTGCGTCCTGGTGGAGCAGCGGGTGCCTTGCCTGACGGATCGCGAGCCGCTCTCCCGCCGCGATGAGCGCGGGCCGCACCGCCTTCAACTGTTCCGCATAGCGCGCCCTGGCAAAGATCAGGTCGTAAGCTCCCAGCACCTCCACGTTCACCTTGATCTCCTGGGCACGTTCCGCAACGAGCCCCGTCAACGCCACAAGGATCTGGTAGACCTCAGATTCTTCCTCGGCCCTGGCTATCTTGAGCTCGTCACTGTGCCTCCGGACGGCGGCCGGTTCGATGAACACTGTTGCCCCGCTCGACGACGACGCGACTACCGAGCCTGGCACCAGATTCCTGTGGCTTGCTTTGACGGCCACCACGAACTGGCCATCCTTCTGGCTGATGTATCCATCCTGTATCGCGTCACGATACCGCGGCGAGGTGATGACTGCCTGTAGCGCCGACCTGATACGCTCATCGAGCACGCGAATTCGTGCCCTGACGCTGGAGAGCCTGGGGCTCGCGTTGTCCAGCACAAGGTTCCCCGCGACGACGCCCTCGATCTCGGAGACGACGTGCGGCAGGTCGGTCACCGATTCCGCGTACCCGCTCAGGTTCGGCGCGAGCGCCCGCTTCGACCGCATGAACTTCTTGACCTTCGAGCACCCACGCAAGAGGTCCGCCACTCTCATAAGGTCCTCGGGGTGAAGCACCGCGCCCTTGGAGGCGCGCTCGATGCACTCGGAAATATCGTGAAGCCCAGCCAGCGGGTGGCCACCTGACTGCGCGACCAGCGCCCTGGCCTCCTGAGTCTCGTCAAGCAGCGCGTTAGCCCGGTCGATGTCCGCCGTGGGCGCCATCGCGTCAACGAGCTTGCGGCCCAGGTTGCTGAGCGCGTACTCCTTGAGCCGCTCCTTTATCTTCGGGTATTCGAGTGTGCAAAGGCTCTTCTCATCCATCGGAATCTTACCTCCTGGGGCCGCCGGACGTGCTGCCCGCAAGTCGAATCTTGCCTCCTGAGGCCCCCGGGGCGCGCTGCACGCCATTCCGCGATAGCCCTCCGCCGCCCAAACAAAAACGCGGAGGTGGGAAACCTCCGCGAACAAGACCACAAAGTCCTTGCTTCGGGATGTATGTCGCTTACGGTTTCCGACAGGCGCCACCGGGGTCGGCTCAGGCAAAAAACAGAAAAAGCCCAAGATCTGGACCCGGAGCTATGGCGTTAGTTCCTGTTCGAAAACCTCTCCGACATGAACATTCCTCCGCACGCAATACTACCACGGGCATGCGCCTTTAGTCAAAACCGAATCCGGAATTGCGCCTATCCCCGGTTTATTTTCGGCAGCGCAGATGTGATGGCCGACAGCATCAAGCCCATCTCGCTCGACAGCGCCAGCATCCGGAATCCCTGGGCAATCCGCTTGTTCATCTGTTCGACGGTGTAGACATGCATTCCGGGCGCCACGCCGCAAGTCTGCGCAGTCTTGAGTATGTGGTCAACCGCCTCAACGAACCTCGGGTCATCGGAATCGCCGGCCGGTTTCATCCCAAGTGAGGCCGCGAGGTCGTTAGGGCCGATGTAGCACGCGTCCACGCCTGGAACCGAGAGTATCTCGTCGGCGTTTTCCACTGCCTTGACGTGCTCCATCTGCACGACGACCATGGTGTGTTCATTCGCGTGCGCGTGGTAGTCCGGATCGGCCGAACCATCGAGACTGATCTTGTGCCTGCCACCGCCCACGCTCCGCATCCCCACAGGAGGGTATTTCGCAGCCTCGACAGCCGCCTCGGCTTCTGCGCGGCAGCACACCATGGGCACGACTATGCCCCACGCTCCCGCGTCCAGGACGCGTTTGATCCACTCTCCGTTGTTCCAGGGGATGCGTACCATGGGCGCCGTCGGTGTACCGGCCATCGCAATGAACATGTTGGCCAGGTCCTCAATGGTCATCGGATTATGTTCGGCATCGCAGACAAGCCAGTCCAACCCGGTGTGGGCGATCTGCTCGACCATGTACGGGCTTGAGATGGACAACCAGGTCCCGACACTGACCTTACCTTGCTTGAGCTTGGCTTTCACGTGGTTCGATATCACCGGATCAAGCCTCCTTGGCCGTGGCGGCATGCCTTAAGCAAACCTTGTCTCCTGCCTCGACCGGATCATACCACCTGCTTCGACCGTATACGGCGCAAGTCCTTGTGCGGGCCCGCTCTGAATCGCCTTTCCGTGGCAGAGGTGCGCGATACTACTATGGCGAAATAGTTCGACACTCGAACTTGGCGGGAGGTATGGGGATGAAGTTTGACCTCATCATAAGGGGCGGTAACATCATCGACCCGAAGAACGAAGTCCATGGACCTAGGGATCTTGGAATCAAGGGCGGAAAAATCGTGGAAGTCGGCATAGACCTCCCCGGGGCACAGGCGCGGGAGATCTGGGACCTGGCCGGCTACTCCCTGATGCCTGGCGTCATAGACACGCACACTCACGTTCGCGGGCCGGCGCACCGCATGATGGCGAAAGCCGGGGTCTGCACGTGCCT
>JAUYEF010000208.1 GCA_030691635.1 Bacillota bacterium | reverse complement strand
CGCGAGCGCCAGCCCGGCGCTGTCCGGCGTGACTTCCCCGTCCGGATGCAAGAGCTTCAGAAGCCCACGGCTTATCCGTTCGAGGGCAGTCTGGTCCCGGCGGGTGACGCCAGGCAAGAACTCCCGACCACCGAGCGCTTTGTTGAGCACCGAATCAAACGGCTCTTCCCTGAGCAGGTTCAGGACCTCCGCGAAGTAGTCGGTCAACAGGCCATACCCGTCCGCGAACGAAGACGGGGTGAGCTTCGGGATCTCCCAGCCTGGGATGAAGCCGTGAAGCCTGTCCGCAAACGCAGAATCTTGGAGCTCCGCGGGTAGCTCCTGAAGCAGATGGGCGTAACCAGAAGCCGGGACGGCGCCTTCTACCGCCAGGTTGCCAAGCAAGACGATGCTCGCGTCCGCGGAATACTGCTCTCTGCCTCGGGTGAAATGGCCACTCTCCATGAAGTCCTTGAGAATGGGCACGGTGGCGTCCGGATCGGAGAAGCGCAGCCGGGCCACTTCGTCAAACACGATCGCCCTCTTATACCCGATCACTCCGAGCTGGCGGGTCGCGAGGTTGACGAAAAGGTTGGCAGGAGTGGCCTGGCCGCCCGAAATGACGAACGCGTGTGGGGATAGGTTGCGGAGCAGGTATGTCTTGCCCGTATTCTTCGCTCCGAGCTCGATCAGGTTGACGTTTGGCTCCACAAGTGGAATGAGCCGGCATAGCAGCAGGAGCGCGGTCCGCAGGGACGAGTGGTCACCCTCAACGACGCCGTGCGATGCATAGCCGGCTGATGCGAGCAAGAGGCCTATCCATTCAAACAGGGTGAACTGCGAACGGCGAGAGACAAAGTACCTGAGGTCAGCTCTTCCCGCCAGCGGTTCAAAGCCCACCACCTCTACCGGGTACGCTCTGCCGGCGATCTCAAACGAGTCATCGTACCGGAGGGTTATCCTCCCCCACTGCCCACCCTGGAGCAATCCCTGGTGCTTCGCAGCCAGCTGGCCGTCAAGGCGAGCATAGTGTTCGCCCAGCGACGGCACAGTTGCCCAGTGGAGGCCCTGGCTGAGGTCAACTCTGACGTTCAGCGAGTCCAGTATGACAAGTTTCCGCTGGGTGAGCAGACGGTGTCTCAGCAGCTGGCGGTCCTCTGGCAGCGGGCAGTACTCGGCGACCATGCTTTCGACTCTGGATAACGCTTCGGTGAAGTCCGTCGTGTCCTGGACACTCATCCCCAGGAGGTACTCGGCCACGAACCGCGGGACTCGCCGGAGAGTTTCTGCCCGGCGGACAAGGCCCTTGGGCACCGCTGCCGGCCCAAAGACGTCCCTGATCTTGGCGTCCAGTGGCTCGAGATGCATGCTCATCGGACGTTCCCCGGCTTTCAAGAACCTTGATACTCTCAGAAAAGCTTCCGTCTAATCATCGGGCCGGAAGACAATTGCTCCTCGGCCGGCTCCATCTCGTCCTCCACCGGCACTTCGCTGAGGTCGGTGTCGCTCAGGCCGTGGTACTTCAGAGTGGGATCTTGCCCATACTGGTAGCGAATATCGAGCCACCATACAGCCGCCCTGATCAACGTGCGGATCTTGGCGTCCACGTTCGTCACGACTGACATGACGCGATGGTAGAGACCCATCCCGTCCATCTCAGGGTCCCAGCCATATCCAAGGGCATGGTCCGCGAGGACCTGGCGGAAGATGCCCACAACGTGTTCCTCGGAAAGCGGCTCCAGCCGCACCGCATCGGAGTCCAGAATCTCGATGGCGTCACGAGTCGCCGTCGCGAGATCATTCTCGCCACGGTCTTCCAGCCATTGCGGAAGCCGGCTGGCCTCTTCCCTCTGGGTGATGACTTGGCCGTAGTAGATATCCGCGAGCGCGCAGACAACGTAGGTGTGACGAAGAGCACCGCGGTTGAATGTGAGCAGGTTGGCGTACGCACGGGCGCGGGCCTTGCTGCCCAGTTTCCCGACCAGCTCGAGCTCGTCGAGGAGTATGAGCCACCCGCCCTTGCTATGCTGATGCGCAAGGTAGTCCATCGTCCTGAAGTAATCAAAGACGTCGGTCTGCTTCCGGAACGGCGGGAATCTCGCAGGTTCACCGAAATTCAGGCGGTGGATGCTCTTAAGGTCAGGCGCTGTCAGGAAATCCCCGGACAGGTCCCGGTAGAGCCCATCCAGCGAATCAGTGCCCGACCCTTCGATGATGTTGCGCATGACAATGCTGAGTTTGGGGTGGAGTTCTGACCCGGCCAGCTCGAACAGCGCATCAGCGGCAGGGCTGTTGGGCTTTATGGCCTCCACAAGCCGGCGTAACCCCGGCTGCGCCGCCCCGGGCAGGAAGGTGTTCTCAATCATCTTCCGGTAGACCGTGCCGAGCTTGTCGAAAGGGGTCTCTCGACTGAGGGTCGCCCAGCTGACCACCCATCGCCTGCGCACGGCCTCATTCCAGATGGCGTGCAGCATGTGGCTCTTTCCTTCCCCATATGGCGCGCGCAGTACGCATAAATGCCGTGAAGGCTCGGCCTTCTCGATACAGTCCATGTCATGGGCTACCCTTGTGAGGATAGCCTCACGCCCCATGGAGTAGCGTGCAGAGACCAGCCTCGACGGGATGCCCGACCTGAGATGCTCTATGGCAGTCCTCGCGAGTGACTCTTCTGCCATGTCAATCACCGCCTCGCCGCATGACTTGGTCCACAATGATCTTGACCGGCGAAACCAGGCCCAGGTAGTCGTAGTGACTGAACTCGTCGGGCTCGTGTGCCTGCGGTATGCCCTTCTCCGCAACGTACGCCTGCCAGGCGGCGACCAGCTTGCTCCTGTGCTCGGGCCAGTAGCCGCTTGCCTGCCAGGCCTCGTCAAGGTCAACCACATCGGCGAACCGGTTCACCTGCTCCGCCGCGATCTCGTTCTGGATCCTGGCGTGGAGGGCCTCATACGAACGTATGCCCGCCATTTCGTCGGACAGGATCTGCGGTCTTGAGGCAGCCAGTACAAACAGCCCGGGCATGCTTTCGGAGTCGTCGATTATCTGCCGGAAGCTTTCGTAAGCGTCTTCCCGCTGCAGCCGGGTGTACCGTACTCTGTCTGGCTGCCGCGTCCTGGAAAGAAGCGCCTCCAGCCCGTCTATGGTCACGAGTAGCCCGGGGCATTCAATCTTCCGGAGAAGGAACAGCAGTGACCGGAACATGTGGCGCGCGCTATACCTGTCGATGGAACGGTGGAGGAAGACCGGTCTGAGCATCCTGGCAGGTATGGACTCTCCCTTGAGCCACCTGACGAGTATGTCCACGTGGTCTGACGACGCGGGCAATCCCAGGTTGGCCTGCGCCAGCAGCATGATCGCAGTCGCAAAGCTATCGGTGAGGTTGGCGTCGCGATACAGCCCGTCCAGCTCCTTCCTGACCTCCCGCCGCAGCCTGACCGGGTCTCTTCCCTGCCCTGCCACCCACTGGAAAAACGTCTCGCCCTCAGGGATTTCCGCAAGGTCATATCCAAGACTCGCGATCACTCCTGTCTTTGCCATCCTGTCCACCAGTTCGTCGAACGGGAGCTGCCCTGCTATAGCGCGGTATACCTCATCGAACCGGCCCAATCTCACCCGCGAGGCGTCAAGGCGTGCCACGCAGAATCCCAGGTCCCGGGCATCACCGGCAATACGCTCCAACACGGTGGTCTTGCCCGATCCTTCCATCCCCAGGAGCAGCTTGAACTTGGCCCCACCCTCTTTGATGTAAGTCTCGAGGTAGTGCTTCTTGATGAAGGCCGCATAGCCGGACGGGTCGATGAACGGAGCTTTCAAGAGCGCTTCACTCAATCAGATCACCCTCCACGGGCACCATCTCCAGGTAGCCAAGATTCTCGTAATGCCCTGGCGACGTAGGTACAGCCACGACATCGCTTGCGCGGCGTGTGTTGACAAACGACAGCCGTCGTCCGCCATAGGTGAGATCGGTCGTTGACCGCAGTCTGTAGATGTCGAAGGCGAACTGCCGCAGACTGTAGGCCGAAGGCCCGGTGCGCATGGTTAAAAGTTCGTGGATCTTCTTCAGGGGTTTCTGCCCGGCGGCGGTTACACTGCCCTTACGCATGTTGCTCATCAGATCGTAAGCCGTGCTGAGGGCGCGCATGAACCGTTGACCATTGAATGCTGCAGCGTGAGTCTTCCTGTACTCGCTGATGATAATGTCGGATAAGGCCTTGGGATCAAGCACATTGACCTGGCGGTTGTTGACTCGCGCCAGTTCTCTGCCGAGATCGATGCTGATGTCGATGGGAAAGGCCACATACTGGGGAAACCTGCCCTCAAGCAGGATGCCGGCACGCGCCACATACTGTTCGATGGCCTCAGCGTACCTGCTCAAGAACTCCGGGTCCTCGCTCGGTACGGTGTACCCGGAGAGCGCCTGTTCGGCGAGACTGACTCTGTCTGCGAGGGCCCGCAACCCTTGCGACCAGTCTGCGAGTCCACCACGCAGCGCACGCAGGTCTCCCGAAGGTATCGAGCCAAGCATTTTCCGCGACGATCGTCGGACTCCACGCTCCAGAGTCTCCACCTCACGCAGACGGTCGACTATGCCCCTGCCAAGAACATCCCCACTGTCCTTTGCTTCTTCCACTCCCATACCCCCCAAAGGCATCCAGGGCCG
>JAUYEF010000014.1 GCA_030691635.1 Bacillota bacterium | reverse complement strand
TTGCCCAGGCCGATAGTTTCATGGCTTTAGTATACTTGGTATTATATGCCCCGTAAAGTCCCTACTCTCAGACCTATTCATGCCCCCCATCGTCCATCAAAGACTCCCGGCTATTCCTTGCCGACGTTCCCGGTTTCTATTCCTCGCGCTCCGCCGTAACCCCTGCCGGACTGCCTACCGCCTCTCCTCTGTCCGCTCACTGATCTGGCGCAGCACCCTGCCCAGCTCGTCCAGCGCTTTCCCATATCCCGCCCAATCGCCGGCCTGGCTTTTCACCTTTGCCTCGTTGTACAGGTCCATGGCCCGCTTCACCAGGTCGGTCATATTGGCCTCGCCTGGCTGTGGTATGGCTGCTGGAGCTGCTGGTGCGCCGAAAACGGCAGCTATCGCCTTGTCGAGCGTGTCTTCCATGACGACCCTATCGCCGTAGGACACGAGGACCCTCTTCAGCTCGGGCAGGCGGTTTTCGGTCGCCTGCAGGTAGAGCGGCTCGATGTACAGGATCGAGCCGTCGACCGGTATAACGCGCAGGTTGCCCCTTATGACCCTCGACCCGAGCTGTCCCCAGAGCGTCAACTTCGGTGAGATGTCCGCATCCTGGTCGATCCTGGCGTCGATCTGGGTCGGCCCGAATACCAGGTGCTCTTTAGGGAACTTGAAGAGTATGAACTGGCCGTAGTTGGGCACGTCCGAACGGGCGGCCAGCCACGCGATCATATTCTGCTTGCGAAACGGCGTGAACGCCATGAGCGATATGTACTCGGAGCTGGTCTCTCCAGGCAGGCGGAGGATCATGTGGTAGGACTCGCTCTTCATCTCGTGGCCTTCCTTGCCGTGAGGCGGGATCCCCCAGAGGTCCTCCTTGTTATAGAACACCATGGGGTCCTGCATGTGGTACGTGATATACATCTCGGCCTGAGTCTCAAACAGGTCGGCCGGGTACCTGATGTGACGCTTCAGACCCTCGGGCATCGCTTCATACGGCTTGAACATGCCGGGGAAGATCCTGGCGTAAACGCGAACTAGCGCGTCCTGAGTGTCGAACAGGTAGAAAGTGATGTCGCCGTTATATGCGTCTATAGTGGCCTTCACGGAGTTGCGGATATAGTTGAAGCCTCTCGTAGAAGGCTCGGAGTACGGGAAGTCGCTGGTGGCGGTATAGGCATCATATATCCATGTCACCCGGCCGTCATCTATGACGGGGTAGGGATCCTGGTCATACAGGAGGAACGGAGCCAGTGTCGATGCTCGCGTGGTCAGGTCCCTGTTAAACAGGATCCTGCTGCGGCTGGTGATGGCCCTGGACAGCAGTATCTCATAGTCCCGGAACCTGAGGGCGAACGCGAGTCTCCGGAGAATCGAGCCGGTGGGAATCCCGCCCGTGCCATCGTACTGTGTCAAAACGTTCTGGTCGCCTAGCGGGTAGTCGAATTCGTCTTCGCGCGTGCCGACGATGACATACTCAGACGTCAGTTCGCCAAAGTAGATGGCGGGACGGGTCACGGTCAGGCCGGGAGAAGCGTTGGGCGGGATATCCTTCACGGTGAATATGGGAAGCCCTTGCTGGCCCACCTCGTTGGCCGGGCTCATGACTAGACCGTACCCGTGCGTGAACTTCAGATGCTTGTTGATCCATGTCTTGGCCTGGTCCGCGAGGTTCTCCTGGTTCATCTCGCGGACGGCCAGGCACATCTGGCGGTACTTCCCGTCGATGGTGTAACGGTCTGTATCCACGTCGTTGAACGTGTAGTAGAGCCTCATCTCCTGAAGCTGGCTGAAGGTCTGCTTCAGCGGGCGCCAGTCCCACAGGCGCACGTTGGACAAGGTTTCGGAGTTCCGGTCGATCTCGCGTCGGGTGAGGCTGCTCACGGCGGAGTAGGGCCTTTCGATCACGTTTTCGAGGCCGAACGCCCGGAGCGTCATCCGGATGTTATTCTCGATGAACGGTTTCTCCTTGGCAATCTCATCGGGTGACACCACCACGCGCTGCACAAGCGTGGTGAAGCCTTGCCGCAGCGCCACCGACGAAATCAGCAATACGGCGACGGCGAGGAACGCCGGACGCATGGAGCGCCTACCTGCGGTCAACAAGACTACCAGACCCACCAGCACCGAAAGAACGGCAAGGATTCTCAGAGCAGGGAGCTCAGCGTGAATATCGGTATAGCTGGCGCCGAAGATCACGCCCCGCGGGGAGTACACGAGTCTCCAGATGTCCAGCTGGTAACCACAGGCTCTGATCGCCAGAGCCAGTGACAACAGCGCGAACAGGTGGAGCCGCGCCTTGCGGTGGAATACGGCGGCGCCCCTGAGGCGCCCGATCGCCACGGTGCTCAGGTAAATCAACGCGCAGGCAAGCATGGCGCCGAACACTGCAAGGAACGCCGACTGGTATAAGAGGCTGTAGAAAGGCAGCTTAAAGACGTAGAACCCCACGTCTTTCGAGTAGATGGGGTCGGGGTATCCGAAATCCACAGCATTCAGATACCTCTGGACCACCAGCCAGGAACGCATAAGGAACAGGCTGAATCCCCATGCCGCAAGGCTGGAGATGACAAGGCATACAAGGCTCAACCGGCGCTGGCCCACCTCAAGTATCGGCTCGACCCTGTCCTCAGGTTCCACCATGGAGAGAGAAGGCACGCGCCTCGCGTACATGAGGTTTGCCAGCAGGAATGCGCCGAGCAAGGTGCTCCCGACGAAACCGGTGCTGACCCTGGCCCAGAGCGTCTTGAGGAAAACCTGGGGGTACCCGACCTCCGAAAACCACAGCCAGTCGGTGTACAGGTTGGAGATGAACACCGAGAGTGCGGCAACGGCCAGCCCGATGCCGAGTACGAAGAGTAAAGGAACCCTTCCCCTTCTCACCGTGACATCCCCTCTATTCCCGGCGTCCAGCGTTCTTTTCTCACTATTTCGACGGCGCCGGCGTGAGTCCTTGGAGGCGTTGCGTGGTGAAAGTGGAAGGGTGTCGCTCTAGCTCTCGCTTGCGAGCTTTCCTGCCTTGCCCCAGTTGCTCTTGGAGTACTCATCCAGGATGACCGTCACAGCGTCGGGATTGGTCTTAGCCACGTTGACGAACGTGTCGGTGATGCCTTTGACAATGCCGCGCTTCTGTTCGAGGGTACGTCCTTCCCACATTTTCACTATGACTACCGGCATATGGGACCCTCCTTCTTCGGGCCTGATTTAGCGATCAAGGCTCAGTATTCCACCAAACGCGCGCCGGTTCCTGTGGGCCCGGGCGCGGACTGCCCGGCTGCGCCACTGTGCAGGGTCACCAGGACAACCTCAGGCCTGCAATGAAACCTGAATGGCACAATGCTCTCTCCGAGCCCGGCGTTGACGATCATCGTGGTCCGCCCGGACCTGTAGAGCCCCCACGATTGCTTTGGGAACAGCCCCTGGCCAGGGGCGTAGATCGCTCCCACGAACGGCAGCCTGATCTGTCCTCCATGGGTGTGGCCCGCGAAGACCACGTCGACCCCTGCGGCGGCGGCCTGTTCAAAGACGCCGGGCGCGTGCGCCAGCAGCAGAGTCGTCTGCGCGGTCCCGGCCTGGCGGACGACGCCGTCGAAGCCCCGCGCGGTCGAGTATGCGCAATCGACGCCCAGGACCCACACTCTATCGCCTCCGACGGCGACCTGCGCAGCCTGGTCGCGCAAGACCTGCACACCCAGCGCGCGCAACTCCCCAGTCGCATCGCACTCCGGCCGCATGTCGTGGTTTCCGAAAACATAGAAGGCAGGCTTCCCTTTGAGCGCCGCTGCGACGTCAAGCGCAGGCTTTTTGACCTGCTTGACCGCATCTATAAAGTCACCTGTCAGCACCGCGATGTCGAAATCCAGCCGGCCCATCATGGCGGCCAGCCGTGCCTGGTCCCTGCCGAACTCCTTGCTGTGCAGATCGCTGAGGTGAAGGATGGTGAGCCCGTCGAGCCGCGCAGGAAGGCCGACCACGTTCACGCTATACCTGGTGAGCCTGATAGAGTGAGTTTGGTAGTAGGTATAGGTGACAAGCAGGCCAAGCGCAACAACCCAGACCATCAGCCGGCGCGCCGTGTTTCGAGCAAACCACAAGAGCATAGAGTGGGAAGCCTCTTCTCCATAGACATTTCGCGAATGAGCAGACCCTTTCTCTGACGGCCCAAGGGACTCCTGGTTCCGGTGGGAAGGCCGTCCCCTGCGGGTCCGCTGAACCGGCCAATAGCGCTCACCCCGCCACGGGAAGGAGGCCCTGCTCCAACCGGCGAAGCAATGGCCTGCCAATACGCGTATGAGGAGGGTTTACCCGTGTCTTCGTTCACGTTTGTTGCGGCTGGCGACGCGATTATCATGCGTCGCTGCACGCACCGGACCGATGCGGCGTTCCGTGACCTCATCCAGGTGATACAACAGGCAGATGCGGCGTTCGTCAACCTCGAGCTTGTGACGCCGAGGCCCCCGCTCGTCCCGTCTTCAGAGTACGGCGGGCTTCACCTGGCCGCCCCGGAATACGTGCTCGATGAGCTCAAGGCGATGGGTTTCACCTTGTTCAATGTTGCCACGAACCACGCTGTGGACTATACCTACCAGGGCCTTGTGGACACGATGGACGCGCTCACCGAGAGAGGCATGGTGTTCGCGGGCGGGGGCCGGAACCTGGGCGAGGCCCGCTCGCCTGGTTACCTGGAGACCGCAGCGGGGCGTGTCGGCCTCATGGCCATGGCTTCATCCTACGTGACCGGGGCTCTCGCCGCCGCGTCGCGGACAGACATGCCGGGCCGCCCAGGACTCAACCCCCTGCGGGTGGATGCCGAATACGTGCTCGACACCGAGAGCCTGGCTGCCCTTGCGCACATCGATGAGGTGCTGGGCACGGCGGCGGTCAACCGCAGGCGTAAGCAGTTCGGGTCGTACCCGGTGGAAACGGGCGGCACACTGCAGTTCCTTGGTGCCAAGTTCGTGGCCGGTGAGGCTCCTGGGGTCCGGACACGTCCCCACAGGCGGGACCTGGATGAGATATGCGCATGGATAGGTGATGCTCGGCGCCAGAGCGAGTTCGTGGTGGCGTCGCTGCACGCGCACGAGGGTGTCGCCCGCGACAGCAACACCCCTGAACTGGCCGACTTCATCCCCGAGGCAGCGCATGCGTTCATCGATGCAGGCGCAGACGTGTTCGTCGGTCACGGCCCGCACATGCTGCGCCCTTTTGAGGTGTATAGGGGCAAGCCCGTCTTCTACTCGCTCGGCAACTTCTTCTACGAAGTTTCGGGCATCAGGCGTTACCCTGCGGAGGGTTACGAACGCTTCGACCTCGGTCCCGGTTCCACACCGGCCGATGCGATGGACTGGCGGGACTTCGACAAGCAGGGCAGGATCCGCGGGCAGATCGCAGACGAGAGGTTCTGGCAGAGCGTGGTGGCCGTTTGCCGGTTCGATGACTGGGCGCTGAGCCGGATCGATCTGTATCCTGTGGAATTGTGCCAGGCAGGGCACCGGGCCCGCCGCGGAACGCCCCAGCTGGCGGACAGGACGACAGGGCGCGCCATCCTCGAGCGACTCGCCGCGGCATCGGCGCCGTTCGGGTTTCACATCAGCATTCAGGACCAGGGCTCAAGAGTTGTGGGCGAAGGGTCGTGGAGGTAGGTCCGGAACGGCCGGCGGCCATCCAAACCGGGGTGGGGTGCGCACCCGCCACAGGGCGTTTAGCCTGAATAGAGCAGGCACCTGGCCCTCGCCGTTTCGAACCTGGCCCGTCCCGGCGCCCACATGCGCTCGAGGTCCGACGGAGTCGCGCCATCGTCGATGGCGAGGCGCAGCTCATCTGTCCCTGCCAGAAGGTCAATCGCGTACGTGTTGGGGTCGTTTCTCCAGCGGAACTCGGACGATGCCGCCCTGGCTGCACAGATCATGTGAAGGCCCAGGTCAAAGGCGCTGACCGCTTCTCGATCGGCTATGTGCACCTGCACGCCGCCGCAGCGTATGCCGTTATGCTTAAAGGCATATGGTGTGAAGTACGTCGGCCGGAACCACACGCCTGGAAGAGCACGGGAGTTGAGTTCGCCGGCAAACGCGAACGGATCCAGCCACGGTGCTCCGGCAACCTCAAAGGGCTGGGTCGTCCCCCTGCCCTCGGACAGGTTCGTGCCTTCGATCAGGCATGTGCCCGGGTACAGCGTCGCCATCGTGAGGCCTGTGGTGTTTGGAGACGGGGGCACAAAGGCCAGCCCCGTCTCATCAAACCACATGCCGCGGCGCCAGCCCTCTATCTTCACAACCTCAAGGTCGGCGCCGAGCCCGAATTCGGCGTTGACATAGAGCGCCATCTCCCCTGCCGTCATGCCGTGACGCGCTGCGCACGGGTAGAGCCCGACGAATGATGAGAACTCACGGCGCGAAAGGTTGCCTTCCACTCGCGTCCCGGTCACGGGATTCGGCCTGTCCAGGACCACAAACTTCACCCCGGCCCGCGCGGCGGCTTCCACGCACTTGGCCATCGTCCACATGAACGTGTAGTAGCGTGAGCCGATGTCCTGGATGTCGAAAACGAGCGTGTCGATGCCTTTCAGAGATCCTTTGGGTGGGCTGAGGGAAGGGCCGAACAGGCTCGTGACAGGCAACCCTGTCAGCGGCTCGACCGTGTCCGCCACGGAATCCAGGTCCTGCACGTCGCCCCACATCCCGTGCTCCGGCGAGAACAGCCGGACCACCCTGACGCCATATCGCCGCACGAGCGCCAGCGCCACCGGCGTGTGCGAAGCGTCCAGCCCGGTGTGGTTGGTGATCACGCCGGCCTTTCTGCCGCGGAGCGCTCGGGACAGGGCAGCCTCGTTATCTATGCCGCAACGGACCATCGAGTCTCGACCCCCTTGTTCACCGCCCGGTCTCCGCCGGTGCCGGCCCTGAAAGGCCCCTGACATCTCCCGTGAAAGGCCCCTGGCTCCCGCCCCGGAAGACCCGACTACGCGTCTTTCACGGCGTCCAGCACACGCTTGATGAAGCCGTCCAGCTGGTCCCGCTTGATCCACCGCACGACGACCAATAGGTCGTGTTCGGGGTCTACCCAGATGACGTTCGCGCCATCTCCAGAGTGGAAATAGCTCGACTCCGGGGCACTCGGCAGAAGGACCTTGCCCGTGTTGAGTCTCCAGTTCATGTACCCGTAGCTGATCTGGCATTCCGCAGGCATGGAGTGCGTCGCGTGCGCGGAGATGCCTCCGCAATCGCGGGTGCCGGTCGGCGTCCGCGCCATGCTGATCCATCGCTCCGACAGGATCTGACGGTCCTGCCATTTCCCATTTCGCAGGCAGAGCAGCCCGAAGCGTGCGTGGTCCATGGCGGTAATGAACATCCCGCCGCCCCAGTGCCCGCCACCGCTCACGGACTGCATCATTACTCCCTCTACCTTGACCCACGCGTTGTCGTACCCGTGCCACTCCCATGTCGCCGAGGCGCCTATGGGCTCCATGATGTGCTCCCGCAGCACCTGCGGCAACGGCCTCCGCCACACGCGCAGCAGGGAAAGCGCCAGCCGGTTAACCCTCACGTCGTTGTACTTCCAGACCGTGCCCGGGGTGTTGAGCTTCCGGTTCGCCCATTCGGACTTCGGCCCCTCCGGCCGGTCGCACCAGTCGGGCTTATCCCACAATGTGCCCTGCCAGTCACTCGTCTGGTTCAAGAGCATGTGCCAGGTGATCTGGCTGTTGTGCGGCGAGTCAAACCCACCGTCCCTGACGTAGTCGCCCACGTGGTCATGCACGCTGCGGATCAGCCCCCGGTCGAGGGCGAGGCCTGCGCAGGACGAGAGGTAGCTCTTCGTCGCGCTGAAGGTCATGTCCACGCGGTCGGGCTCACCCCATTGGGCCACGATGTAACCGTGCCGGACGATGACGCCGGTGACGTCGCCCCGCACCTTCATCGGCCCGATTACGCCTGCGTGGGGCTCCTCCAGCGCCAGCACCTTGTTCATCGCCAGGTCACGCGACAGGTTGCTCTCGCTTTGAATCGAGAAGTCTATCGCCTGCTTGATTGCGTCTGCGGACATAGCCGCATCCTCAGGCGTCTTGTGTTCCCATACCGGCCACCGGTCCGGGTAGTAGCAGCCTGTTTGTGTCGTCCCCATCACGTATCCCTCCAGCGTTGTTGCTTGTCTAATAGCATCTCGCCGGTATTTGCCGAAATCCGGACACACACCATCTGCCCGCTCTCGAGAAAGGCCGCCTCAGCGGCGGACAACGTGGCCACAGGCACCCACCGGCCATAGATTTGCCGGGCAATGATCGAGGCGATGGCGAGAATGGGTTCTGCGACCTGGGAGATGATCGCGGCTGGGCATGTGCCGAGCCGGATCGACTCCAGGAGCACGCCAGAGCTGCTGCTCGAGCCCCGCGAGGCCGGTATCACGAGCACTTTGCCTGTCAACGACTGTCCGCAGAGGTCATGACGCACGTCTGTGACTCTGCCGGACGTGGCATCGAAACCTCCCCAGAAGCTCAGGGGCACGGTGGACACCGCCAGCTCACCGCGGGCGTCGCCGGGAACCAGGGGGACCAGCGAGACCCGACACCCCGCTCTACCGTCCACGCTCAGCCACCTCCCCGGTCAAGGCGGCGTCCACGCAAGCCTCGATACTTCTCAGGTATGTGCGGCAACCGCACATACCCGGAGCGTAATGCGCCATCTTGCCCGAATTGGTGACGATCGAACCGATGTGCCAGGCCTCCAGCGGGAACTGCAACGTGCAGGTATCACAGCAAAGCCTTACACCGGCCTCGCGAAGAAACGTATCGAGGCCCGACCTTGCCGCGAGGCCTGCGACCATCCGGTTTGTGAGGATCCAGAACTCCATCCCGTCCTTCACATGTCTGCCCCGGAGCAGCCCGGCGACACGCTCGACCTCCATGTACGATGCATGCGGGCAGCCAGTGACAACCAGGTCCACGCTGCCATGTGTGTGCAGGTCGCTTGACCCACCGCAGGCTGGACACGCATCGAGCTTTTCCGCCGCCGCCAGCAGGTCCTGTGGCCCCACCAGCGTTTCTTCACGGTGTGCCCGGCCCGCGAAGGCTGCCTCCATAGTCGGCGCCTCCGGCGTCACCCCCACTATGTGAAACAGTCCGACGGCTCCTGAGGAGGCTGCCGCCGCGCTGAACGCCTTGAGGTTGTCCGGGGTCGCGTGGCCCGGAAATCCCGCAACCACAGGTATCCTGCTGCCGGCCACTTCTCCGACCAGGTACCCAGCTGCCGAGTAAAGCGAGTCATCGTCGAACGCCCTGTCAGGCACGTCAAAACGCACGAGGACCTCGCCGGCCCGGTTCTCCTCCAGGTGCAAGCCAAATTCCGGTGCCCTTCCCGTAATGGCACAGCATATGTCGATGAGATCCCCATACCTGTTGGTCCGGGCGCCGAGCACGGAGTTAGCGTAGCAGATTGCGTTAGACTCAGCCCAGGCTATCTGGTCACCGCAGCGTGGCACAATGCCGTGCTGGTAGGGTGTGCACGTCCATGTCGGGATGCAACCCATCTTGAGGTAGGCATCTTCAACGCGCCGCGAGTTCTCGGCGTGCTCGGAGGGTATGCGGAACTCCTGCCAGTTCAGGATATCCCGTGCTGTGATGTTGAGCGTGGTCGGTACCGCCACTCGCGCCCCAAGACCTGCGAGTTTCGCGGCGAACTCCGCCCCGGCTTCACCGACCGCGCTGTACAGGCAGCCATCTATGTGAGCCTGGGAGATGCGAATCAGTCTCTGGGCGCCGTAAAGCCTTCCGAGTTCGACGACGATCGTCATCGCCAGCCTCAGTGCTTCTCCTCTGCGGCCGCTGAGCATGAGCTCTTCTTCTTGTGCCAGGCGCACCAACGCACCCCCAGTCGAGGCGACATGATCTGCGTCAGGGAGTTATTCCATCGCAGCAGGCACAGCGCGTGTCAAATCTTTATGCCTCACCGGGTTGAATCCCTTCTTCCAGACCGAAGTTCCGCCTATCATGAGCAATGAAACATCATCCCTGCTGGCCTTTTGGTCAAATGGGATCACCTTCTACTGGGTACAGCTCCGGTAGGGTTCACGCCGAGCAGTTCAAACGCGCATTGCTGCAGGGCTGTGGAACGTGTAAGCATGTCGAATGCCGGTGCTCCCGGCACCTCAATCCGGTTCCGCGCCAGGGTGCCGAGGTCTTTCAACAGCGTTCGGAAACTGTGCGCCGGTGCCCCATCTTCAAGTCGCTGGGGGCCGTCGGCTTTGTCCACCGGGATCTTGGCCGTCTTTGACTCGCCAGCTTTCGTGATGTCAGCTAGAGGGATGCACGGTGAGTTTCCTGCAATGAACAAGCATAAGGGGCGAAAGGAAAACGATGTTTTTACGTGACATTCCCTTTGCGCCCTACCCTCGCCATCCAAAGGGAAGTCTCCTGTCCAGCGTTACCGTTGGGAAGCACAGTTCAGACAGGGATTGGTCTGTCGTCACGCGACGCCGAGATAGGCCTCCCTCACACGGGGGTCACGCATCAGTTCAGATGGTGAGCCGCTCATGGCCATTGTGCCGGTCTCAAGAACATAGCAGTGATCCGCAACCCTGAGAGCCATGTGGGCATTCTGCTCGACCAGCAATATCGTCGTACCCGCTTTGCGGATTTCCTCGATTACCTTGAAGATCTGCTCGACCAGGATGGGCGAAAGCCCCATGGATGGCTCATCAAGCAGCATCAGCTTGCCGCCCGTTATAAGCGCGCGTGCGACCGCGAGCATCTGCTGTTCGCCCCCTGAGAGCGTGGCGCCGAGTTGACGCCTTCGCTCTCTGAGCCTCGGGAATATGGTAAGGACGCGCTCGTAGTCCTGTGCGAGGGATGCTCTGTGCCTGCGCGTGTACGATGCGAGGCGTAGGTTTTCGTCCACAGTCAGATTGCCGAAAATGCCCCGCCCTTCGGGCACATGGGCAATACCCATCTCCACGATTCTATGCGGCGGCACATTGACCAGGCTTGTGCCGCAAAACCGGATGCTTCCGCCAGCAATGGGAACCACACCCGAGATAGCGCGAAGAATCGTCGACTTGCCTGCTCCGTTCGCACCGATCAACGTGGCGATCTGTCCGGGGTATACCTGCAGAGATACGCCCCTTACTGCGGTTATGGCCCCGTAGGACACCGACAGGCTTTCCACTGAGAGCAGTGCCTCGTCATTTTGGGTCGAGAAGACCGTGCCGCCTACAGCCATTAACCTGCCCCCCTTCCCAGATAAGCCTCTAGCACACGGGGATCTCTCTGGATCTGTGCCGGCGGGCCATGGGCGATTGTCTCGCCGAAGTCCAAAACCTTGATCCTCTCGCAGATTCCCATAACAACTCGCATCTGGTGTTCAATAAGCAGGATAGTCAACGAAAACTCACGTCTGACCCACAGGATGAAATCCATGATGCGAGTGATCTCGCCAGGGTTCATCCCCGCGGCAGGTTCATCGAGCAGCAGCAACGCCGGCTTACCTGCCAACGCTCTGGCAATCTCCAACCGGCGTTGCTCGCCATAAGGCAGCGATTTGGCCTGGTGAAAAGTGTATCGCTCCAGGCGCAACGCTTCAAGAAGTTCTAGCGATCTCTCGGTAATCTGGCGTTCCTCGTGCGCGAACCGTTTACTACGAAGCACTGCATCCACGGCGCCATACCCGCATTGCGAGTACTGCGCCGTGCGCACGTTGTCAAGAGCCGAGAGGTCTTTGAAAAGACGTATTGTCTGAAAGGTACGGGCTATGCCGGAGGAGGTAATCGTGTGGGAGGGCTGACGGACCAGACTATGGCCACGGAACATCATTGTACCCTCGGCGGGCACGTAAACTCCCGTGATGAGGTTAAACACAGTGGTCTTGCCGGCCCCGTTTGGGCCGATTATCCCAACGATCTCGCCTGGCTCCATCTCGAGGTTGAAATCGTGTACTGCCCTCAAACCCCCGAAGTAGTGAGTGAGACCGCTAATCTCCAGCAGCGCCACGAGCCCTCACCTCCTCGCTCTCAGGAACAAGGATCTTTGCCTCTCTGAGGCCCATCATGCCCGTAGGCCGGAAGATCATCAGCAGTACCAGAGTCAGCGGAAGCACAACCCAGCGCCAGACTCCCAGCGGTCGCATGATCTCGAGAGCTACCGTGAAGACAGTGGCCCCGAGTACAGACCCGCTTATGCTCCCGATACCCCCAAGGTAGACCATTACCAGAATCTCGGTGCCTTTGGGGAATATGGCGAAACTCCTCGGGTTAATGAACTGAAGTAAATGGGCAAATAGCCCTCCGGCAACACCGGCAAAGAAGGCCGATATTACGAAGGCAAAGACCTTGCACTGTCTGGTGTTTACGCTGACCAGCTCTGACGCTACTTCGTCTTCCCTTATAGATAGCACTCCGCGACCATAGTTCGAATACACGAAGTTGCGTATGGAGTAGAGTGTCACGATCACCCAGAAGAAGACCCATGCCATGGAGGTGAGCTTGTCGATACCCATGAAACCCCTCGGTCCGCCCACTACATCGATGTTTTCTATCGCGCTCTTGATGATCATGTTGAACGCCAGGGTGACTATGGCCAGGTAGTCACCCCGAGTGCGAAATGATGGGACTGCAACGGCCAGACCAGCGAGAGCGGTGACGAGGCCCCCAATGACCAGAACCAGCGGAAACACGACCGGACCGAAGGCTTTTGGAAACACCCAGACGCTGAGAATCGCTGAGGTGTAAGCGCCAACTGCCATGAATCCGGCATGACCCACCGAGAACTCACCCATATACCCATTGACCAGGTTCAGACTTGCGGTCAGTATGATGTTTATGCCCACGTACATGAGTACTTGTTGTATGTATGGGTTCAACCACGCAGGCAGGAGCAGGCTCGCCAGGAACAGTGCGGCAAGCAACCATGGGACATACTGTTTTCGCAGCGTAGGCATGTCCTCACCCCTGGACTCGTATTGTGATCAGACCTTCTTAGCCATCGGCTGGCCAAGAATGCCGGTCGGCCGGAGAACCAGGAACAGCAGGAGCAGCGAAAAGGCTACAAAGTCCCTGTAGGTGGACGGGAGGAACACGGGCGTGAGTATCTCAACCAGTGCAAGCACATACGACCCGACCATTGCGCCCCGGATGTTCCCAATACCACCTACTACGGCAGCAATGAAGGCCCACCAACCGATTCGAAGACCCATATACGGGTCTATGATGGGGTATGCCTGTCCGTAGAGAATACCGCCTGCGCCGGCGACTGCAGATCCAATCGCGAACGTGATGGATATGATTCGATTGACAGGAACACCCAACAGCTGGGCGGTCGTCCGATCGTACGAAACGGCGCGCATGGCTATCCCTGTCATGGTTTTCATGACTGTTGCGTCCAAGAGGAGCATCAGACACACCGACACAAGAACAATGACTATCTGAACTGTCGATATCGTTACTCCTTGAAGATCCAGGTTCACTGCGGGGATCAACGCCGGCATCCTCCGGGGCTCAGCGCCCAGGGTAGCGAGCGTGAAATTCTCGAGGAAGGTTCCTACCCCGAGGGCGGTGATCACCACGGACACTCGAGGCGCATTTCTCAGTGGCCTGTATGCAACCCGTTCAATGAAGACAGCAAGAAGAGCTGTGGCAGCCATCGTCAGGAGCATGCCACAGACAAACGTCAGCGAACTCGGCAGCCTCACTGAGAGAAAGAATGTCATCGCGAAGAAACCAACGTATGCGGCTACCATGAATATGTCGCCATGGGCAAAGTTGATGAGACGCAGGATACCGTAAACCATGGTATATCCAAGCGATATGAGCGCATACACACTGCCCAGTTGAAGCGCGTTGAGCATTTGCTGGACAAAGGCACCCAAGTATACCTCTCCTTTAGCAGAGGTGTGGGAACAACCCAAGGGGACAGGGTCGCACCTGTCCCCTTGCAGCCTGCAGCCTACGGCCTGGCTGTCTCAAAATACTTGAACTCGCCACCCTTAATCTGCAGTATGACCGCGCTCTTGATTGGGTCTCCTGTGCCTTTGAACTGCATTTCGCCGGTGACGCCTGTATACTTGGTGATGCTGGCCAGCGCGTCCCTAACCGCTTGACGGTCGAGTTTCCCGGCAGCCTTGATCGCCTGGAAGAGAAGGCCAAAGGAGTCATATGTCAGCGCAGCGACGTCGTCCGGAGTGCTTCCGTATTTCTGCTTGTACGCGCTGATGAACTTCTGGGCCACGGGAGTAGCGATATCCGGCGCGTAGTGGGTGCTGAAGTAGTGCCCCTCCATGGCGGCGCCACCCAGCTTTACCAGTTCGGGACTGCCCCAGCTGTCACTGCCGAGGAATTTCCCCTTGTACCCCAGCCTTATCGCTTGCTGTACCTGAAGTGGAACTTCACTGTAGTAGTTGGGGAGGAAAAGAACATCGGGCTTGGCGTTCTTTATCTTGGTGAGCTGCGAGCTGAAATCCTTATCGCCTGTGGTGTAGGTCTCAAAGGAGACGACTTTCGCGCCACCTGACTCGAAGGTCTTCTTGAATATCTCCGCTATGCCCTTGTTGTATTCGCTTGCGACGTCATAGAGCACAGCGGCGGTCTTAGCCTGCAGGTTATTCTCCGCGAACTTCGCGCACACCACGCCCTGGAAGTCATCTATGAAGCATGCGCGAAACACGAATTTCTTGTCTGCCGTAGTTTTGGGATTTGTCGACCACGGAGTGATCATGGGCACCTTAGACGACTCGGCCACGGAGGCTGCCGGGATGGCGTTGCGGCTTGCATTGGGTCCCACCATAGCCAACACCTGATTCTGGTTGATAAGCTTCTGGGTGGCGGCTGCCGCCGATTCTGCCTTGTCCTCATTGTCCTCAACGAAGACTTGGACCTTTATCTTCTGGCCGCCCACCTCCAGACCGCCTGCGGCATTGACCTCTTCAGCAGCCATGAGCGCCGCGTTCTTGCACGATTGCCCCACCACGGGTACCGAGCCCGTGATCTCGGCATTCAGTCCAACCCTGACCAGCGGCGCCTCTTTCTTGGGCTCTTCCTTCTTGGCAGCCTCAGGTTGACCGCACCCCGCAACACCGGTACCTGCAACTGTCAAGATCAGCAGTATCGCCAAAAATGCCTTACGCAAATCGCATTCCCTCCTATTCTCTAGTCTTCGAACCCAGGACCCCAAGCTCTCCGTTGCGTAAATGAGCGTGGAGTCCCGTCAATCCATGGGAGTGAGCCGGAGGCCGCATGCCACCCTAATGAGAGACACGGCGTCCCAGCCCAAGGCACAAGTGTTTTGCGCACGGGGCTGTAGCCCCGTTTACCAGGGTTCGTTGAACTTCTCGTTGTAGAACTTCTCCATAAGCGGCCGAAACTTGGTCATCGGTTCCTGATAGAGTTCAACAGGTGGCCTTGCGTCCGCAGGCAGGTATGATCTGTAGAGATATTTCTGCTGCTGTGCGGCGAATTCTGCTTTGATTTTGGCCAGCACATCAGGCCTGGTAAGCAGGTCGATGCCCGTGTCTGCTATCGCCTTGGCGCCAGCATTCAGGCCCTTATGCGCAATTGTCGTACCAGATACTGCTACTCTGGTCCAGTGGTGCCCTTCGACACCCGGAATGCTCGAGGGGAAGCCCACGGTCGCAGTGGGGCAGACCATCGTGACCTCACTTACGTGAGAGGAGCCGCCACCTGTGAATACGATAGGAGGGCCGGACACGCTTATCCCCTCGGTCGGCAGGCCGACTTCAGGCTTGCCGAGAGATTTCTGGAACCTCCTGGCAAAGTCCACCTCCTCTGCAGTCCACTTTGGGTAGCCGCCGATGTGGAAAACGATTCGGCCCAGTCTGCACCGGAGATACCATCGGGCAGCCTCCTGCCAGCATCACCTCCTATCTCCTCCCATCGGTCCTAGGTTCGGGTCCATGAATTGAGACTCCTGCAACAATGGGCTTGCTCGATAGCATTATTTTGCACTTATATCTGAAAACGCTGACAAAACACCTGCCCGCAGAGTCATGGGATGGGCGTCCTCCAGAATCTCCCTGGCGGTTGCTATGAGGAGCAAAGTCTTAGCGTGCTTTGTCAAAGACGTCCGAGCTTCGTCTCGACCTCGAAACCAATGATATGGGCGCGCAAATGCAATATGACGCACCCCGCCCTTGATGCGGCATTCGAAATTCTGGAGGAATGCCCCGATGTTGACGCTGGTCGCGTATGCCGGGTCGAATGCGTGATGTCGAGGAAATGGCCCTATCTTCTGGAACGCTCACCTCAATCTGGCACCTAAGGTAAATTCAGTCTAGGGCCGGCTTGTCAATGGTCGCCTGGAAACCGTCGCGGCGCGGGTGTTGGCTGACATGGTGCACATAAGACTGAGGGGCCGTCCCACGTACTCTGGGGACAGCCCTGCTTCTGAATCCATCACTGCCGGTCTGAACGTCAACAGGCCAGCGGCTCTTCATCACAACCTCAGTCCAGATACCTCAGAGCCCACTCATGCGTAGAACTCCTCCAGCAGCTTCTTCCTGTCACCGGCCTGCATGTACACCAGTTTCCTGACCGTGCCGAGAGAAACCTTGCCCGCGGAGAAGATCAGTTCCGTGAAGTCCTTGTCGTTCCACCCGCATTCCTTCTGGAGTTTCTCCAGGGCCTTCATACCGTAGTAGTAGATGGTGAAGTACCCCGGAGTCGCCTCCTGGGACTTAGCCTGGCCCGTCGCGGTCAGCCTGTCGAGGCCCATGTACTTCATGTAGAGTTGCACGGCCGGTTCTCGCCCGTGGTTGAAGTGGAACATCTCCAGGTCGGCCCAGATCCGGACCGAGGTGTGCAGTCTCCTGTATGCGACGAATAGCGGGAAGGCGTCGTTGAAGATGTCCTGCATCAGAGTCTCCGACCGGTGCGCGACGCCTTCGCTGTGAGATGAAGAGCGGGCCGTGAGGGTCGCCGCCTTGAAGGTCAGTGGCATCTTCGCGGCCGCGGTCTTCACAGCATGAGCGTGGTGCCCGGGATAACACTCGTGGACTGCATTCAACTCGACCCAGCCTTTGGTGACCGCCCGGTAGTTCCACTTGTTGAGGAAGACAGCGCCGTGCAGTTCACCATTGAGCGTGTTGCCGCCCCAGTAGCCGCCCCAAGGGTAGGTCTCCCTTAAGTGCTCGGGAGTCTCCCATACTTTACATTCCTCACCCGGCGGAAGCGTGATGTACTCCAGAGCCTTTTCCCGGCAGAACGGCACCAGCCGCTTGCCCGCCTCCAGCATCTCCTCGGGCGTGCTGTAGGGGCCGAGGTCCTGGTCCAGTATGGTCAACGGATCGCGCTGTGGGTCGATACGTCGGGCCACAGCGAGGAACCGGTCGTTGCACTGCTCGACTTCGTCCCGGTGCCAGGCGATGAGATCATCGACCCCTATGCCGTATATCAGCTGAAGCGTCTCGGCATACGTGAGACCGTGGTACATCTTCGCGGGTTCCGGAACCGGGGTGGCGCGAAGCCTGTCGCTCACCTCTTGTGCCTTCTCCCCGTTCGCCCTGATGAGGCCGGAGACCCTATCGATCCGGCGCTCAGGCGCGCCGGCGAACTCCCTGGCGATTTTGGGGGGCGCATCGTTGGCGAGCTGCGCGATGCTGGAGAGCATGGCCTGCGTCTGTTCCCTGGCAAGTTCGGGCAGGTTGACCGCGAGGTCACCGACCGCGTCCAGCACGGGCGGCACACACTCATGCAACTTCTCTATGGCTTCGAGCTTTGTGTCCCGGTCGCGGGAATCAAGACTGATCAGAGTGTTTGTCCTGCCTATGACCCCACGGACAAAGCGGTATGGAAATGACTGGTCATCCTTGATCCTCACCTCTAGCAGTTCAAACAGCTCTGTCCAGTGCCCGAAAAGAGCATCAGCCAGCGGGCCGCTGACATCTTGCTTCGTGACCACGGCGTCCCTGTGCACAGCGGCAATGTCGGCTTGAAGCTGCTCGAAGTTCTCCTTGACCGGCATAAATAGCGAGTCCTGATGCTCCAGCAGTGAGTCATACCTCGCGAAGAGTGAGACGATGCGCTTGTCCATCTCCTGTAGAGCATTCAACTGCCATACCTCCTGATTTTGAGGCTTCGTGTTGCGGCAATCGGCCCCGGCCGAGAGCCTATGTCCCAATCCCAAGCCATGTCTGGAGCAGGAACTGCATCCGTCCCAGGAGCAACGACATTCGAGCCATCACGGTGTTGGCGAATGCGGCGCCGAACGACACCAGGAGGAATACCTTGCCCACTCTCGAGATACCTGTTACGGCGGTGTTCTTGGTGTCATAGCCGGTGCTAAAATCCCCATAGTAGCCGGATGAAAATTCCCCACCCCCAGCGAATCCGACACCAAAACCTTGGCCAGGTGGAGGTGCCAACTTTGCTAGGAGGTAGGGAAGTGGAAAGACTGTTCGAGATGCACCAGAACGGGATGAGCATCAGCGCGATCGCAAGGGAACTGGACTGCGACCGGAAGACCGTCAGGAAATGGCTTAAGCAGGGTGGCTTCCGGCCCAGGAAGCCCGTATCGCGGCGACCGAGCAAACTCGACCCGCACAAAGAGTATACCATGAAGCGGCTGGCGGACGGGGTATTCAACGCTGAGGTGCTGCTACGTGAACTGAGGCTCCGCGGATATGCGGGAGGCCGTAGCATACTGAACGAGTTCCTGTTCCCATTCAGGCAGCAGCAGAAGGTCAAGGCCACAATGAGGTTTGAGACTCCTCCGGGAGAACAAGCGCAGATAGACTGGGGCGAATGCGGCGCGATCATGGAAGATGGGGTCAAACACAATCTGTATTGCTTCACGATGGTGCTGGGCTACTCGCGCATGCTGTACGTTGAGTTCACCACGCGCCAGCACATAGACGAGTTGCTGCGCTGCACAATCCATGGATTCAGGTTCTTCGGCGGTCTTCCCAGGGTGCTGCTCACGGACAACATGAAGCAGGTGGTCACGGGACGCGAGGCGGATGGCACGCCGCGCTGGAACACGCGGTTTCTGGACTTCAGCCGGCATTACGGGCTCAAGGTGCGGCTGTGCCGGCCTCGAAGGGCAAAGACCAAGGGCAAGGTCGAGTCGGGTGTGGGTTACGTGAAGCAGAACTTTCTGCCAGGTGTTATGGTGGTGAGTTCACTGGACGACCTGAACGCCCAGGCAAGAGTATGGCTTTCGGAGGTGGCGAACTGCAGGCCACACGGCACCACGCACCAGCCGCCCGTGGAGCGGTTCCGGGATGAGAACCTGGTTCCACTGGAACTGGTGCCCGAGTTCGACACATCCAAGCGCCTGAACAGGAGCGTCAGCCGCGACTGCTACGTGGATGTGCACACAAACAGGTACTCGGTGCCGTGGCAGTACGCCGGCCGGGACGTGTGCGCAAGGCTCTCGGAGACCAAGGTAGAGATCCAGTGGGGCGGCACCATTGTTGCTGTACACGACCTGGTGCAAGGCAGGTTCCAGGTGGTCTCCAATCCTGTTCATCTACAAGGCATACCGCTTGGGGATAGCAGCGCCCGCAGGTCTGGGCGGCTGCTGGTGGCGGCGCCCGAGGTTGAGGTAAGGCCGCTCTCGGTGTATGAGGCGGTCGCGGGGGTGGGCGAGCGATGACGCAGATCACGCAGTTGCGCGAGTCTCTTGAGGCGCTGGGGCTGGCGCAGATGGCATCGCTGCTGCAAAGCCGGCTCGAGGCCGCAGCGCACAACAACGCCACATACCCCGAGTTCCTCTGGGACCTGGTCGAGGCTGAGACCGCGGCAAGGCGCGAGCGATACCTCAAGGCCAGGACCCGCCTGGCCCACCTGCCGTTTTACAAGACGCTCGACCAGTTTGACTTCTCGTTCCAGCCGTCCATTGACGAGCGCCAGATCCGGGAACTGGCCACACTGCGCTTTGCGCACGACGCATCCAACGTGATCCTGCAGGGCCCGCCGGGCGTTGGCAAGAGCCACCTGGCGGTGGCGCTGGGCATACAGGCTATCCAACAGGGCATGGGCGTCTACTTCATCACCGCGGCCGATATGGTGGCGGACCTTCGCAAAGCGTGGGCGGAAAACAGGCTTGAGCGCAGGATGAGGGTGTACACGGCTCCCAAGGTGCTGATCGTGGATGAGATGGGTTATCTGCCTCTGGACGAGACCGGAGCCACGATCTTCTTCCAGCTTGTATCCATGAGGTACGAGAAAAGCTCGATCATCCTCACCTCAAACAAAAGCTACGGCGACTGGGGAACTGTGTTCGGGGATGCGATTCTTGCCACGGCGATACTGGACAGGCTGTTGCACCATTCAACCACGGTGAACATCCGTGGCGAGAGTTACAGGCTGAAAGACAAGAAGCGAGCCGGGTTCTTCAGCACATCGCTGGTACGACAGGAGGTGAGCCAGCCACCCAAGTGAGCTCAGGGGGTGGGGAATTTCACACCGGTGATTCTGGGGAATTTGAAACCGGTTTTGACATTTTTTTTTGCTGAGACCGTGAAGTAGAAGTACACCAGGGTGCTGACGACGCCGGCGATGAAGAGCAGGTTGTTCACCGTGTTAAGGCTCATGAACGACGCCTGTACCTGGCTGAACAGAAGCGCGGGCTGCCTGGTGATGATATAGCCTGCTCCGACTCCCATCCAGAACGTCATCGGGATCCTGGCCCAGCGCCTTAGCGACTTGAAGAAACGCGTGTAGACCATCAGGCAGATCAGGAGCGGCAGGACGTAGTGCCAGTTCCCGTTCTTGCCGATGTCGACGACTATCGTGGGCCGGATGTAGTTATGGTAGGTGAGCACGATCCCGTTCGCTGCGGTTGTCGCCACCAGCACGCATTCCGATATCCGGAACGCTTTGTTGTCCTTGAACACGAAACTGAAAATCCCCAACGTGAAGAACGCCGCCACCCAGGTCAGGAGTGTGCTTGTCAATCGCCCGCCACCTCCAGCGGCGCCCGGCTTCTGCGCCTTTCTGGTCATCAGATAGCCGAGGTTGCCGAAGATAACTCTGGAAGGCGTGATTCGTCAGGCAGACCATCATCGGGCTCAGCTCCACGAGGCAGTCCGTGCGGTAGTCCACCGCGACAGCCACGATGCCACCCTTCGGAACAGCGTCTATCGCGTCATGGAACCCTTGAGTCTCCTTGTTGATCTTGACTGGAAGCCCCCAGGGCTTGATGATCGGCCAGGAAATCACGAGTATGAGCAGAGCGTAATAGATCTTGCGGTCAAGGTTGGACGCGCGTTCCCAGAAAGTCATCTGCACGCACCCCCCTACTCCCCGCTGAGATACGGCCGGTCAAGACCAAGCCCGACTCGTATCGCAGTGATGATGGAACCAAGGAACGCACCCAGTGCGACTGCCCTCGCGGCGGATGTGTTGGGGACATCCATGATCCAACGTGTCCAGTCTTCGAAGCCACCCCGGATGATCGCCCCGATCGGAGCCCGGCTCAGCAGCACGATGAGCGCGGCCCCAAGCAGGATGGCCGCGTCGGACGTCTTGACGCGGAAGGCCCGGTACGCCGCCGAAACGATGTAGAAAGACAGCAGCGCGTAGAACGTGGCTCCAAGCGGCACCACGGTCGCCTGGAAGATCCAGTCGTAAGTCTTGTTTGTGGGTCCGACGAACAGGCCGCAACCGAGTTGGCATCACCTCGTTCCGGGAAACCCGGGGCAAGTGTAGCGGGACCGTTGGCACATCAACTGGCGCGGAATGGCATAAGGTCGGGGCATTCTCTTCCATTTTATTCCACACATCTCCAGTCAATACTTTCTGCCGATTCCTGTCGAATTATGACAAATCCGCAATAGTGGGACTGCGCTGGCAATAACCCTGCAAGGTTTCCGCAGTCGACCCGGAGAATCTGATTGCAGTCCATGATCGTGACCGGCTTTGCAGGGGGGCAACGGTGATGCGCTTCTCGCGTATGCTCAAGACAATCGACACTCATACCCTGGGGCAACCGACCCGCACTGTCATCGGGGGAGCTCCACGGCTGAAGGGCCGGACCATGTCAGAAAAGATGACATGCCTCAGGGAGAACGCCGATTGGGTGCGGACTGTGCTGATGCACGAGCCACGCGGCAGCGGGGTCATGTCCGGCGCGCTCATCACTGAGCCCTGCCGGCCCGACGCGGATATCGGTGTCATCTACTTCGAGGTCGGGGGCTACGTGCCAATGTGCGGCCACGACACCATCGGCGCGTGCACCGCCCTGCTGGAGGCCGGTATGATTGAAGCCACTGAGCCGGAGACGCGTATTGCCTTTGACACACCTGCGGGGCTGGTCAGAGTCGTCGCCGAAGTGTGCGACGGCACCGTGGAGAGCGTCCGGTTCAACAACGTGCCGTCTTTCCTCTACCGGGCTGACGTGACGGTGGACGTGCCTGGGACCGGCCGGGTCACGTGCGACCTGGCCTATGGTGGGAACTTCTACGCGATCCTCCCGGCGTCTGCGGTTGGCCTCGAAATCCTGCCGGAGAATGCGGGCCGGCTGATCGCCGCAGGAAACAGGATACGGGATACGATCAACGCGACGGTGCCGGTCTGCCACCCCGAGATGCCTATCATCAACCGCATCACCTACGTGCAGTTCACCGGACCTCCCCGCACCCCCGGGGCGGACGGGCAGAACTGCGTGGTGATCGAGCCGGCATCCCTTGACCGCTCACCATGTGGAACAGGGACTTCCGCCAGGGTCGCGGCTCTCCACGCGCGTGGCGAGCTTGCGCTGGGCCAGGAGTTCGTCTATGAGAGCATCATCTGCACAAGATTCGTGGCACGCGCGGTCGAGACCACGCGGGTCGGGAATCTTCCTGCGATAGTGCCCGAAATAAAAGGACAGGCGTTTGTGACGGGGCTTCACACCTTCGTCGTGAGTCCAAACGACCCTGTCCCGAATGGTTTTGTGCTTGCCTGACACCGGTGGACTTGAGGGCGGCTGCATGATTAGACCGAGTGTTCGTCATTGCCTTACTGCTTCGTTGGATGTTCAACAACGGTACTGCGCGTGGCCGTATGCGCCTGACATCCGGGATTCGCAAGAGAAAGTGGTTCGCGATTCGAACGCGGTTGCGGTTTTGCGTTTCACGGTAGAACGCTTTTCGCAAACCGCGTTCGATCTACCGACTTTTCGGCCAGGGATCTTCTCGATGATCCAGTGTAACCCCGACCCCGGTGCGCCTCGGGTCAACCTACGCACCGCGAGTGTATGTTCTCGGTCAACGTGCGCACCGCGAGTGCATTTCCCGCCGACTGTAAAGAGAGAAGCATAACTGAACACCGAATCAAGTCAAGCCCACCGGGCACGTCAGCCACCGATCACCGGGGGTACCAGCATGAGACTGGCGCCGTCGCGAAGACTGGCGGACAGCGGGACCTGGACACCATCCACCACGGCTATCGAGATGGTCTTCTCCGTCAGTCCAAGCGCCTGCAACAGGCCGGCCACCGTTGCCGGAGCGGTGACGTCAACATCGCGCCGTTCGCCCAGCTTCTCTGCCAAACTGCCGAAGAGCCGTACGGACACGCGCACAGTACCTGCCATAGCGCTAAAGGCCTGCCAGCCGGGCGTACGTCTCAAGGCCGAGTTCCTCAATGCACTCACGCGTCGGAAGTCCCCTGGGAGTCCACTTTCGGACCGCGTAGATCTCGTCGAGGTATCTGTCTATGGGGACCGGCGCCTTCCCCGCCCTGAAGCCCGTCTTTGCCGGGATCCGCATTTTCAGAGGGAGCGTGTCGGTCGAGCGGTCGTGGCCGTCCCGGATGTTCACAAGACGCTGCAGGTTGTAGATCCGCGCCCCCGCTTTCATGATGTCCTCAACGCCGTAACCCCAGCCTGTGATGGCGTTGAAGATGTCCGCCAGCGACGTCATGGAGAGCTCTCCCCCATCGATCATGAACACGCATATCACCAGCGAGTTGCACCAGGCGCAATAGTCCTGGAGCCTCTGGGCCAGCGCAGCCTTGTTCTCAGGGTTGAAGAACATCGACCAGTCCTTGACGATTCCCAGCTCCGGGACGAAAAACCCGCCCATCTCCACGTCTTCGGTCACGCCCCTCATGTGGCAGGCGCCCCTCGTGCCGGTCGCGTAGTTGACGCCAAGGCTCCAGCAGGCGCGCGCGTCGTGGGCGGGCAGGTCGAGGCCCTTCACCTGCGCCACAAGGTCAGGCGCGTCCGGGTGGATCCTGGCGGCCCCCGCCAGCGTCCCGTCAGCGAATATCGCGCCGAAGCCGGTCCGCGACCCGATCTGGCCCAACAGCTCGATGGCGGCGTCCGCGTTCCCCCAGCCGAGGTCCAGCCCGGTCGAGTCTCGCGTGATCCATCCGTGCTCGAACGCCTCCATGGCCAGGCCGACAGCCGAGCCCGCGGAGATGGTGTCTATCCCGAGCCGGTTGCAGACATCATTTGCCTTCGCCACGGCCTTCGGATCATCTATCAGCAGGTTCGTGCCGAGCATGCCCACCGTCTCGTATTCCGGGCCAGGTCCCTTCAGGGCGTACTTGCTGGGGTTAGTGACCTCGATGTCCCTGTGGCATCCCGCGGGACAGTTCGTGCACGGCAGCGGCCTGGCATTGAGCACCTGTGTATAGTTCGGCGCTCCCAGCGCTTTCGCGCCTTCCGGCCAGACGTCTCCGGTCCAGTTCTTGATGGGCATGTCGCCGAACGCTTCGGCGGTTATGCAGAGGTTTGGCGTGCCGTGGTCCCTGAGCCCGTTCTGGCGCGTTACGTTGTGGATCGTCGCGAAGTGCTCCCGCGTCAGGCCCGCCAGACGGGCCGGGTCGGCCACGTCCACGGACTGCGTGCCCCGGACAGCGATGGCCTTCAACTTCTTCGACCCCATGACTGCGCCCAGCCCGCAGCGCCCGGCGAAGCTGTGCCCGTCGGCCACAAGGCATGCCATGCGGACCATCTTCTCGCCTGCCGGACCGATGCAGACAACGCCGTAGCGCTTGTCGCCCTCGATTTCCGGCACGCGGGCGCAGGTTTCGAATGCATCCAGGCCCCACAGGCCGTCGGCGTTCTTGATCTCGACCCGGTCGTTGTTGATGACGAGGTAACACGGCTCGGACGCTGCGCCTTTGATGACGAGCGCGTCGTAACCCGCTCGTTTCAGCTGCACTCCCCAGTCCGCGCCCCCGGCGGAGTCGCCATATGTGTTCGTCAGCGGGGACTTGGCGACAGCCGTCCACTTCGCGTTGCCCGGGCAATTGCCCGCCTGGTATGCGCCCAGGGCGAACACCAGCGGGTTCTCCGGGCCGAAGGGATCGGTGTCACGGGTCGCCTCCTCGAGCAGCACCTTCGCGCCATACCCGGCGCCGCCCGTCACTTCCCTCCATACCTCGTCGCCGACGCCTTCCACCCAGGTCGTGCGTGTGGTGAGGTCAACCCTCAGTACTCTGTTCCAGTACCCGTTCCCCATCGGGCAGGCCTCCTTATGCTCGAAGCTCTCGCAGAATCGCCTAGATCAGACCCATGGCCTTGAGCATACCGTCGATTTGCGTCTTGTCTTCGGCGCTGGGCGGTAGGCGCGGGCTCTTCACCGGGCCGCCGGCCAGACCCATCCGGTCAAGCGAGTACTTCAGAGTCTGCTGGAGTTTACCCGAGTATTCCAGGTACCTCAGCATCGGAAGCATGGTCTTGTACAGATCCCAGGCGGCGCAATAGTCCTTCTTGTTGACGACGAGGTCGAAAAGCTTGACCGAGTGCGCCGGGGCGATGTTGCCGATGACGCAAACCCAGCCCTTGGCGCCCACGACAAACGACTCGAACGCAAGGTCCTCCCAGCCACAGAACGCAGTGATGCTGTCGCCGCATTCCACTATGATGTCACGGATCCGCCGCATGTCGGCGGTGCTTTCCTTTATGTAGGCCAGGTTCGGGTTGTGCCGGGCGAGCCTCGCCACCGTCGCCGCCTGCATATCCACCCCTGCGCTCCAGGGGTTGTTGTAGATGACCACCGGGATGTCCACCGCGTCGGCGACCCTGGCGAAGTGGGTGAACATCTCCTCCTGGTTGGGCTTGCAGTAATATGAAGGAAGCACCATGACGCCGGACGCCCCTATGGCTTTGGCGTGCCGGGAGTACTGGATGGTCTTCTCCGTCGTCTCCGCGGTCGTGCCTATGATGACAGGCACTCTTCCGCCGACGGTCTTCATCACGAACTCCGCTATGCTCTTCTTGTCGTCGTCCTCCAGGGCCGCAAACTCGCCGGTGCTGCCGAGGGCGATCACGCCGTGAATGCCCTGCCCGATCTGCCAATCGATGTTCTTCTCAAACCCTTGGTAGTCCACCGAGCCGTCGCTCTTGAGCGGTGTGATCATGACTGTCATGACGCCTGAAAGTCTGCCCACAGAACCACTCCTCCCGAGTGTGAAGTTAGGAGCAAGATGCGTGCCCGACACCCACGGAACTCCTCTGGAAGCGATCGAGTCGTAGAGGCTCCACCGGCATTACCGGCTGTTCGCGCGTCACCATCTGCGACATCAGCAGGCCGGTCACCGGCGCAAGGCCGATGCCGTCGCCTTCATGGCCCGCGGCCACATACAGCCCCGGAACTTCCGGCGCCTCTGAGACCACCGGCAGGTGGTCGTCGGTGTATGGCCTCAGGCCAGCGTACGATCGTATCACCTTCACGTCTCTGATCGCGGGGTAGAACCTGATGGCCCTTCGGGCGAGCAGAGTGTTGACACGGCTGGAACACACGGTGTCGAATCCAACGAACTGTCGTGACGAGCCTATCAGGAAGTTCCCGTGAGGGGTCGGCTCGAACACGAGAGCGATGCCGTATTTCTCCATGTCGGGCTCGACTTTTCGCTTGGCTGGCCCACCGAACTTGGCCATGAGGTAGCCGAACTCCATGAGTTTGCGCCTGCCGATGGTCTTCGTGCGTTCAGCCACAAGTATCTGGCCCTTGCGCGGGGTGATGGGCACGTTCACGCCCACGGTCCCGGCTAGGGCCGGTGTCCAGACGCCGGCGCAGATGATCACTTTCGGGGCAGCGAACCTGCCTTCGGAAGTGTCGACCCCGGTAACCTCACTCTTGCCTCCCGTGACCACGCTCCTGACTTCCGTGAAGCGCTTCACGCTTGCGCCGTGCCGCTGGGATGCGAGCACAAAGCCAAACACGACGGCCATGGGGTTCAAAGACGAGTCCGACGCGCATTCCACAAGGCCAATGATGTCCGTGGCGAGCTGTGGCTCGTCGTCGTGGACCTCCTGCCCCTCCAGGTACCGCATTGGCAGGCCTGCCTGCTTCTGGCGCCGGACCCAGTCCCGCGCCGTCACTGCCTGTTCCTCGTCTTCCACTGCCAGCGTGCTGCCGAGCCGCCTGTATTCAAAATCGTGCCCGAGTTCGGTCTCGAGCCTGTCGTACAGCTTCTGTGATTCGAACGTGATCTGGCTATCGAACCCCGGCATCTTGTCTATCGCCAGCACGTTTCCGTCGCACGAGGAAGAAGTCCCGTTTGCCACATCGCCCCTCTCACAGAGCAGGACGTCGATACCCTTCTTCGACAGGTAGTAGGCCACCGCGCTACCGATCACTCCACCGCCCACCACAATGACATCGTGTGCTCTACTCATGTGGCTCCTCCGCAAGCACGCCGAACGTCACAGGCACGATAGGTGGCCTCACGCTGTAGCAAGACACCTCCGCCGCCTTCTTCTTGAGTTCTTCGGCAAGTATCCTCGCCACCAAGGTCTCGCACGTGCGTCCCTGGCACAGGCCCATACCGGCTCTGGTGCGCCTTTTGATCCCGGTGAGGCTGGTGGCGCCTTCCCGGATGGCCTGACGTATGTCCGCCACAGTCATTTCTTCGCAACGGCAGATCACGACGTCATCACCCACGCACGTCGCCTCCTGACCTCCCAGCGTCGCCTCGTGGCCACACGATGCCGCCTCCTGGTCTCACAATGCCCCTGACCTCTTGTGCGAAAGCCGTCGGGACCACCACGGTGACCACTGCTGTGTGGTCGTTCCTAGGAGGGCAGAGCACCTTAAGGACCTCTGCCTCACACACCGCATGCCCGGACCTATCGCAGGCAGTAACCTTGTCGCCTCTCGCCGCCAGGGGAAGGTACTCATACGGGAAGGACACAGCCGTCCGGCCCGGCGCAAAGCACATATCCACGACAAACACCGCCAGCCCAGGGCAGGCCGCGATACAAAGCCCGCACCCGGTACACTCCTCTCCATCAAGTTCAGGGCACCGTGTTATGGGCAGGCCCACCGTGATCGCGCCGTGAGGGCAGGCCGCCTCACAAGGGTTGCACGGGATTTCCTGCGTGCACTCGATGACAGCCACCGGCCCCTTCATCATGCGCTCGCGGGAAGGGTAGCCGGGCGACTTTGCCAGTTCCTGGACTGAGTAGAAACCTTTCGTCTCCACCGTCTCCCCGGTCTTGGCGTCCCGGGCCCTGGCTTCCCTGATCCCTGGTTCCCTGGCCTTGGGTTCCCCAGTCATCCCTTCCTCCCCCCTTGCGTGCGGACCAGCGCCTGCTTGGCATCGGACCTCATCTGGCCGAACGGGCCTATCCTCAGATCCCGGAGCCTTTCCCGGGCCATCCTCTTCTCTTCTGCCAGGCGGGAGGCGTCCGCCAGGCCGAGCGCCTCAACCACCGACAGCCCCGCCAAGCGCCCTTCCTCCATGGCGGTGCTGGCCTCTTCAACACCGGCCACATCTCCGGCCACATACAGGCCCGGAACGGATGTCATCATGTCCTCACCGTGCACCGGCACCCAACCGCCGAGGGGTGATGAGTACGCCATCTCACACCCGGCCATCGTGGCTAGCTTCGCGTAAGGCCTGAGGCCCGTGGCGATGCAGATGGTGTCCACCTCAAGCGCCTTCTCAGTGCCGGCCACGGGGTTCCACGCCGAGTCGAGTTCCACGACCTCCGCGACCCGCACACCGTCTAGCCCAAGCGCCCTTGCCACAGTGTGTGAAGTCAAGATGGGCACGCCTGCCCGGCTGACTTTGACTGCGTGCACTGCGTAGCCTCCTATGCGGCGCGCTGCCTCGACCACAGCCACGACTTCGGCTCCTGCCTGCATGAGCTGGTAGGAAACGATAAGCCCGACGTTCCCGGAGCCGACCATCAGGACTCGCCTTCCAGGCAGGACCCTTTCGACATTGATCATCGTCTGAGCCGCTCCCGCACCCATAACACCCGGCAGGGTCCAGCCGGGGAAAGCCAAGGCATTCTCCGACGCCCCGGTACAGAGCACGATGGCCCGCGGCTGGACGATCTCCTTTACAGCTGGCCGGCCGGTGGAGGCCTCCTCAAGTCCACCCCGGGCGATCTCCAGCGCTCCACCGTGGAATACGCCGTAGACCTGGCTGTCCAGCCAGACCCTGGCGCCCGCCGCGACAGCCTCGCCATGTAGCTGCTGTGCGATATCCATCCCTCGCACGCCCGCGCGGTGCTCACGGGAGCCGAAGAACTTGTGGATCTGCTTGATCAACTGGCCTCCAGGCCGGAGGTTTGCATCGATGACAAGCACGCTCGCGCCATACCTGGCCGCTGAAAGCGCGGCAGCCAGGCCGGCAGGGCCAGCGCCGATGACCACAACGTCCGTCGTCACTGGCATCACCGGCCCTCCATTGAACGCTGCGTCTTTATCGTCATCCCAGGCGCTACTGGAGTGACGCAGGTCCTGACGTTGGAGACTCCGTTTACGACCATCACACAGTCCGTGCACTGCCCGATGGCACAGAACAAACCGCGAGGCTCATGCCGCTTGGGCGTGTAGCGGTTTGTGCGGACTCCCGCGGCAAGAAGCGCGGCAGCGATGGTCTCCCCTTCCCGTGCCAAGATCACTCTGCCGTCCACCGTGACCTCGAGGAGGCCGGCAGAAGCCTGATCGCCCAGCACAGGGTGGTGTATGACTCGTAACGCAAGCGCTGCGTCTTGTGGTCTTGGTCTCTTGCTCACCAGTTCTGCATCGCTCCCCCTTCATGGGCAGGCCTGCAGGTCGCGGCATACAGCGCCAGGAGGCCTCGAGTCGTTTTTGGAGACGGACGATGCCACGCGGCCCTGCGGCACTGCAACTCCGGCTCCAGAACGTCGAGGCGCAGAACCTTCCCGTCGATGTCGACCGTGATGATGTCACCGTTCTTGACCAGCGCTATCGGCCCTCCATCCATCGCCTCCGGGGAAACGTGCCCCACGATGGGGCCATAGTTAAACCCGGAAAAGCGGCCGTCTGTCACCAAGCCGACGCTCCGGTCCAGTCCACGAGCCACCATTGCGTCGGTCGTGAGCATGATCTCTTTCATGCCGGGCGCGCCCCGGCACCCTTCATACCGGATCACAATCACATCGCCGGGGACGATCTCGCCCTTCTCGACGGCCTGCAGCCCTTCGGAGTCGTTGTGGAAGACCTTCGCCGGCCCGGAGAAACGCCTCATATCCTCCGGCACTCCGCTTGACCGGATGATGGCTCCATCAGGCGCCAGGTTGCCTCTCAGGACTGAGAGGCCTGACGAAGCGCTGACAGGATCCTCGGGCGTCTTTATGACTGCGCAGGGGCACAGGTTGGACCCACCGGGGCACGGACGGGTCCCGTCGAGCCGCTCGGCCAGGGTCAGGCCTGTGACATCACGCGTCTCAAGGTCGAGCTTGCCGGAGAGCGCACTCAGGATGGCGGGCACGCCACCCTCCTCATGAAGGTCCACGACCGTATACGGCCCGTTGGGCCGCACCGCGCAGATGCAGGGAGTATCGTCGCTCAGCCTGTCGAAGTCGTCGAGGCTGAGGTCTATGTCCAGGTCCCTCGCCAGCGAGAGCAGGTGGAGCACCGCATTGGTCGACCCGCCGATGGCAAGGTCGACGATCACAGCGTTCAGGAGGCTGCCCCGCTTCAACATCTCGCTGGGCCGTACGCCCCTCCTGATAAGGTCGACGGCTGCGCGGCCGGACTCGCGCGCCGCCCGTATGCGCGCGGCAGTAGCGGCAGGGATGGTGGCGGTGCCCGGCAGCGAGAAGCCGAGTACCTCCGACAAGATCTGCATGGTATTGGCGGTACCCATCACCGCGCAGGCGCCATACCCTGGACACGCCGCGTCTTCCATCTCGTTGAATTCGCGCGGAAGCACGCCTGAGAGGCCGTGGACGTTTATGTCCGGAGTCAGCACTTGCCGGCCCCTCCACACGCCGGGGTACATCGGGCCGCCTGTCAGCAGCACACTCGGGATGTCCAGCCTCGCAGCAGCGAGCATCTGGCCGGGAATGATGTTGTCGCAGGACGAGAGCATCACCAGCCCGTCGAAGGCGTGGACCCTGCTGACAAACTCGACGGCCATCGCGACAACGTCCCTGCCCGCGAGCTCGTACTTCATCTCCTCCATGCCGATCGCGACATTCCCGCACGTGGCCGGGACGCCGAACTCGAAAGGCAGCCCACCGGCCTCCCATACTCCCTGCTTGACGGCCTCCGCCAACGAACGAAGATGGGCGTGGGCAGGCGACACTTCAGTGAAGGTGTTGGCAATACCGATATGCGGCTTTGTGCGGATGTCATCGTCGGAATAGCCCGCGCCTTTGTAGATCACCCTGCGGTGAGCGGCGCCCGGGCCGTTCCAAAGGTCCCTCATGAAAGCCACCTCCCGGAGTCAGAGCGGCCAGACCGTCAAGCGCCGGTCTCATCAAACGCCGAGCAAGAAACCGTTTTTCAACGGGTCATCCGGGTCGATGACCCACGAGTTGATGCCGATAACCCATGCGCTGCCCGTGACCTCTGGGACCACGGCCTTGAGCCCCCCCACCACGGTCTCCTCAACAATCCGCGAGCGGAAGATGCTCCCGAGGATGCTTTCGTGGACAAACTCCTGCCCGAGACCGATTTCGCCCCTCGCATAGAGCGCCGCGAGCCTGGCCGACGTGCCGGTCCCGCAGGGTGAGCGGTCTATCTGTCCCGGCGGGAAGACGACAGCGTTCCTGACGTCGGCGCCGGGTTGTTCGGGGTCACCGTAGAATTCGACGTGGGTCATCCTGTCTATGTGAGGCTTCTCTGGATGCACCACCCGGATCTGCTCGTATGCGGCCTCCCGGATCATGTTGGCGACCCGGATGATATCGCCTGCTCTCTCTGGACGGATCTCCAGCCCGACCTGCCGGGCCTCGAGGATGCCGAAGAAGTTCCCGCCATAGGCGATGTCCATCGTCAGCTCCTGGCCACTGGCAAGGCGCACTCTGGCGTCACGCATGTACAGGAACGAGGGGATGTTGCGAAACGTCACTTCCTTGGCGGCGCCGTTCTTGACCAGGACTTTCGCCGTGACCAGGCCTGCTGGAGTGTCGAGCTTGATCTCCGTGATCCCCTCTTTCACCGGGACCATCCCAGCTTCCACCAGAGCAGTGCAGCAGCCGATCGTATCGTGGCCGCACATCGGCAGGTAGCCGCCGGTCTCGATGTATATCACTCCGACGTCCGCCCTCGGGTCGCACGGCTCGGTCAGGATTGCTCCGGACATCACCCCATGCCCCCTGGGCTCGAACATGAGAGTCCGCCTGAGCCCGTCCATGTTGTCCCTGAAGTACAGCATCTTCTCGCCCATTGTCTTCCCCGGGATACGGGGTATGCCGCCTATCACGGTGCGCGTCGGCTCCCCTTCGGTGTGAGTGTCTATCGTTGAGATCAGGCGGGAAAACCTCATGTGATCGTCCTCCATGGACAGCGAATGGATAACAGGTTATCAGATATGTACATTTTTCTGCGGAACGCGTCGGTTATCCTATGTGAAACGGGGGCGCCTGTTCTGCATTCCCAAGTGAAGCAGGACTCCCGGCACCCGCCCTGAACTTCTCCTGAAGCAGCCACGCAATAGCACAAGACGCCGGGGAGGTCGCATTCGTTTTGCCCGCTATGACCCAGGCCATCGGCTACTCGGCGGCAGGGGTGGCGATCGCACTGCTGGGAACGGTCTCGCTCTTCTACTTCAACGCCTTCAGCATGGCGGTCTCGGCGCTGCTGTTATTTGGATGATACAGACCGGGAGGGTGAGCCCAGGTTGACGCAGCTCTGTGCGCGCGGGCCGAGGTGGCCGCCGGCGCGGCGGGGCGGCTGGCGCGAAGGCGCATAATCCTCGCAGAGATGAGGGAAGGGTTCCAGTACATACTCTCCAACATAGTGCTGGTCAAGGTCCTCCTTCTCATCATGGTGATGAACTTCCTGATAACCCCGCTGTTCGTCCTCCTGCCGGTATGGACCAAGCAGGTGCTCCTCTCAGGCCCACAGACCTACGGGTTTGTCCAATCGGCCTATCAGATCGGCATGATAGCGGGCTCTCTCTCATAGGGTACATCGCACGAAGCGCTCCGGGCTGATCTTCTCGGCGCTGGTCCTCCAGGGGGTGGCGCTGCTCGGCCTCTCAACACTTCAGACGACACAGGCGGCCCTCCTGGGGCTCGCGGCCTTTGGCCTGCTCGATGGTCAGCGCAGCCCCCGGGCGCTCTTATTCCTTGAAGCGTGTAGTTGCGTGGCCGGTCATGCCGGAGCACCACCAACTGCGCGACCGGGCTACTCTTCGCAGCGGGAATCGGGATGCAGCCGGTGTTTGACCATCATGACAAGCCCCGCGAGTCCGACAAACATCAGGATGTGCCAAAGCCACCAACCGAGCCCCATGAACTCCCATGTGGTTCTGTCCAGCGCGTTTCGCTTTGCGAACATCAAAACCGCCTCCTCTCGGAAGCTATGTTCCGCAGCGAAAGGCACCTGCATGACGATCAACAGCAGAAAACTGTTGGTTGCGTTTCCTTGACTGTCTCGGCCCTTCGAACGCTGCTACCAGCTCGCTCTGCCCACGACGTATTGGCCGCGAGCCTCGATGTCGATTTTGAAGCCGAAGGGCGCGGAGAGCGCGGCAACCTGGCTCAGTATGCTGGTGCCTGTCTCAACGTCTGCCAGGCGCGGCTCGCCGCGAACCGAACGGTGGCGCGCCCGGAATTTCAGCTCGATCGGGTGGAGTTCGAGACTGACCATCTTCCAGTCCTCAAACGTGCAGACAGGTATCACCGACTGCCAGAACCGCTCCTCAGCCGCGAACCCGCGCGGGTTACCGTCTTTGTCCCGGTTGTTGGTGTCCTGGACATCGGCCGGCGTCGCATCAGGCGGAAGTCCCAGGTTGAGGTAGATTTCCGCAGGATATCTCTGGATGCCCGAGCTCACGTAGTAAAAGTCGCCCAGGGAATAGAAGATGGGTTTCCCCTTGTACACCTCGCAGGCCCGAAGCATGTGCGGGCCGTGGCCGACCACGACATCAGCGCCCGCATCGATAAGACGGTGCGTGACCTCAGGCAGAAAGTCCGCGATGTCCGGGCAGTTGCCCCTGCGGTTCCGCCCTTGATGGGCGTGAAGGCTCATCACCACGAACTCCGCCTGCCTCTTCGCGTCACTT
This sequence comes from Bacillota bacterium, assembly GCA_030691635.1. GTDB lineage: Bacteria > Bacillota > Sulfobacillia > JAUYEF01 > JAUYEF01 > JAUYEF01. The sequence goes on along the minus strand of JAUYEF010000014.1, from coordinate 628 downwards.
ATCCAGCGGCAGATGTCGCCAAGATCGCGCTGGTTAATCCTCTCCATGATCGCGGGCCGGTCGCTCTTGACGAACCTGAGCCCCATGAACTCCATGATACCCTCCTGCGCGGGCATGCGCGCAAGCTGGCGCCGCTCGCGCGCCACCTCGGCCGTGCCGAGGGCCTCGTCAATCTCAGCCAGAGCTTCGTAGCGGACCTGGTCGAGCGCGATCTCGTAGTCCACGCGGAGCGGGCTGATGCCGGGGCGGCCGGGCATATCCTCTCGGGATGGACCTGCTGGCGCGCCCACCACGAAGGACGATGTCGCACCCAGGACGGCCACTCGTGCGTCCGCGGTGTCGAGGTATGCCGGCGACCGGGCCTCCCCGAGATTCGCGCCGCCGCCGGCATACACCATGCCGCGCTCGCGCAACGCGTGCATCGTGTCGAGAAGCCCCTTGTACGTGTAGTCGTTCGAGTGGTTGTTCGCGACACTGTAAAGGTTGAAGCCCATCCACTTCAACTCATCAAGCACGTACTCCTGGGCGCCAAGGTTCGCCCCGCCGTGTTCTGCAGACGGTATCAGGGGTTGCCTGGGAGTCACCACCTCAAGGTTCACGAACGCGGCATCGGCCTCTCTGATGATCT
>JAUYEF010000001.1 GCA_030691635.1 Bacillota bacterium | reverse complement strand
GCGCTCACATCGCCTCTGAGCAGCCCAGCCACGATGCCTGAACACATCAGTACGACCCACACAGTGCCGAGCAAGCGGACCAGCCTCCCGGAAGCTTATCAAGAGATAGATATGACCGTGGGAGCGTCCGGAGGACTGGCCTGGTATGGCAAATAATGAAAGCGCTCCACAAGGACCGTGGGAATGCATAGACCGTCACGGGCACGAAGACAATAGAAACGAAGTCCGTAACGGCCAAGCGAAGACTGTCATAGGTCTCGCAAGGGATCTATGATGGTCGAGCAAAGGTTACTGCAGGTCCCACTGGCCCCCTTTGGGTCTCGAAACAGGTTTCCCCTTGGGATCTGCAGTACCCGGCGCGCAGATTATCGCCCGTACTGAGCTGGGTCGTGGGCGGTCGAAACGACCGGCCATGGCTCATAAAGCACGAGCGATAGTCGAGCTAAGATCGTCACCGGTGGGTGAGTGGTCTTTGACAGCCGAGAGGTTGTCGGAGGCTGCGAAACCCATCGATGATGGTCGAGCAAAGGTTGTGTCCGACCCCGTAGGGGTCGTGTATAGCCGGAAGGTTATACATGGCTCTGGTATAGGGGCCGGCCGCAGCCGGAGCACCGGTCGTTACGGGCCTAACTTATCCAAGCGCCGGAGCCGTCCGCTGATCAGGTAATCCACTGCGTTGCACAGTCGAACGCAAAACCGCCAACGTGTTCTACCGTAGAACGCAAGACCGGATTTGCGTTCGATTTACGTCCTCTTGAAGCTCCGGCGTTTCACAGTCGAACGCGGAATCGCCAACGCGTTCTACCATAGAACGCGAAACCGGATCTGCGTTCGATCTACGAGGGATTTTGGAACGTCTGCTTTCACAGTACCAAGACAAGAAAACAGGCGGGATTGCTCCCACCTGAAAGAGACAAGACAAGCGGGATTGCTCCCGCCTGAAAGAAACAAGACAGGCGGGATTGCTCCCGCCTGGGCTACCTCATGTTCTGCTCGGCAAACTCGATCATCTTCTTGACCATGTTTCCGCCGATCTTGCCGCCCATTCTGCCACCGACTTTGCCGCATTCCTTGCTTGTCAGGTTACCCCAGTATTCGCCGTTGATCCTCTTGTCGAGTCCGAGTTCTCCCGCCACTTCGTACTTCCAGGAGTCCAGTATTTGCTGGTAGGTTTGCGTCTTCTGCGTGTCTGTTACGCCGAGGTCTCGAGCCACAGCCAACTTCAGGTTGTCCAGCGCCTGGCCTGCACCCGGCACCAGTATTTCCCGTCCATCGTCCCGGCTCATGACATCACTCCTTTTTGAGAAGTAGCCGCGACTATTTTGCCCCGGCGCGCTCCGATCGAACCTTTTATCGACGACGCATTAGGGAGAAACTACTGCCAACGAAATCACTTGGAGGGAGCGTTTCCATGGCATCAGGGAAAAGTCTCATGTCGAACGAATTGAAACTCCGTCTGGCGCGCGAACTTGGCTTCGCGGAGAAGATCGAGGGCGGTTATTTCGGCAATGTGTCATCAAAAGAGTGCGGCAGACTTGTCCGCCAGGCGATAGAGCACGTGGAAAGGTCGTTTGCCCAGGGCAGGCCCGCGCCCCGCGGCGGCGGCGCCGCAAGGTAGTCTCGTGGGCCGGTCCGGGACCTCAGTGGACCTGGGCCGGCCCACGCGCAGCTCTCAGCAGCGGCGAAAGGTCCTGCTTCAACCTGAGGCATCCTGAGAAGGGATCACCCGCCTGCCTTATGATCTCCAGAGCCGTCTTTATCGTGAATCTCCCTGGGTCCGTCCCATCAAGGTTGTTCCATGCGACCGGAAACGAGACGGGAGCGCCCGGCCGGGGACGCGGCGAGAAGACCGAGACCAGGGTCTTGCCTTTGATGTTCTGGAGGTAGTCGATGTACACCTTTCCGGTGCGGCTGGCCACCCTGCGCTCCACGGTAGCCTTGTCAGGGTAGGCAGACACCACCATACGGGCCACGAACTCGACCGCCGCCTGGACCTCATCGTAGCTCCACTCAGGCAAGACCGGTACGAAGACGTGAAGGCCTGTCGCGCCGGTGGTCTTGAGGAACCCCTGCAGGCCGAAACTATCCAGCACCTGTTTGACCAGGCGCGCGATGACCTTGACATCAGCGAAGGATGCTCCCTCTGCAGGGTCGAGATCGAAAGCGGCGAAATCGGGGTTGTCCAGAGACGTGACGCTCGACAGCCAGGGATGGATCTCAAGACAAGCGAGGTTGGCCAACCAGACCAGAGTCGCCGGCTCGCCCGCCAGGATATAGTGGACCGTTCTGCCGGCGTCCTTGTGGAAGACTGGGTGCGTCCTGACCCAGTCCGGTGTGGGCCTGGGTCCCTCCTTCTGGTAGAACGCCTTGCTCAAGATCCCATCAGGGAAACGAGTGAAAACCAGCGGGCGGTCCGCCAGGTAGGGGAGCATGTACGGAGCGATTTCCGCGAAATACTGGACCAGGTCACCCTTCGTTATGCCGTCACTGGGCCAGAGCACCTTATCGAGGTTGGTCAGAGCGAGTTTGTTAGAGCCCACGGAAACGAGAGTCTTGTTGGTCAATCCTGCCCGCCCTCCCCACCCAGCATCAGGCCATGACACAGTCTTCCGGCGCTAGAGCCGTGAATCCCGAGAATACCGGTGAACGCATTTTTAAGTCCTCCGTCCACTCGGCGAAGTCCGCGAGAAACGTGAGTGCAGGCTTCACATAGACCGCATCCCTCGCGCCTGGAGGGTTGGGAAACGGCGGGCCCGGCACCCGCATCGAAAGGAGCGCAGGGACCAGCGCCTCGACATCACGCGACTTCAGCCCTGTGCTCACACTACCGACGTACAGCATGGTCCCGTGCTTGACCGCGCCCGCAAGTATGGATATGGCGCCGCCGGCGCCCGGAACGAAGCCGCATACCGTGCAGAGCTGCCTCTTCCTGTGCTTGACCTTCAGCCACAGGGCAGACTTCTGTCCCGGAAGGTAAGGGCCCGACATCTCCTTCGCCACAATGCCCTCGAGGCCTTTGTCGCCTGTCGCTTCGTATAGCGCCTTCCCGCGGACCGGGTAGGACTCGACGTCAAGAACACTCTCACCAGGCGAGCGCAGCAGCCGGCGGAGCTCATCCTTCCTGGTTTCAAGAGGCTCGGGCGTGAGGTCACGGCCATCCATTGAAAGCAGGTCGAAAACCATGAAGGTCACCGGCAAAGTTCGCATGGCGCTCTGGACTCGCTGGTGGTCCTTGCAGACGTCCCGTTCCATCACCGCGAAGAAACTGGGCCTGCCCTGGCGCATCGCGATGACTTCGCCGTCCATCACGGCCTCGCGCGAGCCGAGCATCCGGCTGAGCTCGCCGAGTTCCGGATACTGGAGAGTCCGGTCGTGCAGCCTGCGGTTCTGGAGCCTGACAGCCCCGCCCTTGCAGAACGCGATCATGCGCACACCGTCCCACTTCACCTCGAAGATGTGCCTCGGGCTGTCGAAGGGCTCCGTGCGGGACTGGGGCTCCATGGGACTTACTGGGCCGTCCAGCATCAACGCGGGCCCGGGGTCCATCGAACGTCAGGAGGTGGCGCAACCTCTCGAGAGGGGGGGCCGAACGGTGTGCCGCCCACCGCCCCCGGGGCCTGACCCAAACCGGCGCCCCTGTCCTGCTGGACGGCCTCAACGCTGCGCCTCAGCGCTTCCATGAGGTCTATCACGCGTCCCATCTCAGGCCGCGGCGCTTCAGTGATCTCCTGGCCCTCGATCTTCGCCTGGATCAATTCCCGGAGCCTTGCCCGGTAATCGCTCTGGTACTTGGAGGCGTCGAAGCGCGCCGTGAGCCCCCGCACCAGCATCTTGGCCATGTCCAGCTCGCGCGCATCCACCTGATGCTCGCCCGTGATACCCGTCAGGGCCTGGCCTGAGCGGATCTCGTCCGGGTAGAACATCGTCTCCATGACCAGCACTCCACCATCATAGACGCGGACGCAGGCGAGCGACTCCTTCGACCGGATAGCCACCTTCGCGATGCCGATCTTACCGGACTCTTCCATGGTCTGCCTGAGCAGCGCATATGCTTTCTCGCCGCCCTCCGCCGGCTCGAGGAAATAGGTCTTGTCGTAATAGATCGGGTCGATTTCCGCAAGGTCGACGAAGTCAATGATGTTGACCGTCCGTGCCTGCTTTGACGGGAGCCCTTCAAGGTCTTCGTCCTTGATCGTGACGTACCGGCCCTTTTCGTACTCGTACCCGTAGGATATCTCTTCCTGCGTGATCTCGCGGTTGCAGGTCGGGCACCACTTGAGGTAACGAACGGGTGTGCCGCACTCAGCGTGCAGGTAGTTGAACTTCACGTCCTTCTTCTCGGTCGCCGCGTAGAGCCTCACGGGAATGTTCACGAGCCCGAAGGAGATCGCGCCCTTCCAAAGCGCACGCAATTCCTCGCCTCCCCTAGCGACCAGGGCGGGGAAGGCCCCGCCCTGGCCGGAATCTATTCGCGACTGGAAACAGGAGCCGCCGCTCTAGGGAATCTTCTCTTCCCTGTGTCCTTTGATGAGCGAGACAACCTGCCCCACCATCTGGGGCGCCAGGTCTATGAGCCTATCGACTACCGCGCCTCCGTGGACAGGGAGCATCCGCACCGTGCCCTGCCCCACAACGAGGAAACCGACCGGCTGCACGGATACGCCGCCACCACTGCCTCCCGCGAAAGGCAGAGCGCGTGCGTCCTCTTCTTGCCCGCCCTCGCTGGACTCGAACTGCTCACCCACGTACTCCCCGCCTCCCGCAGCAAACCCGAATGTGACGCGCGAGACGGGTATGATTACGCTGCCGTCCTGGCTTTCCACAGGCTCGCCGACCACGGTGTTGACGTCCACCATGTCTTTGATGCTTTCCATCACTGTTTTCATCAAGCCTTGGATCGGGTGCTCCGCCAACTGTTCATCATCCTCTATGCCAGGAAGGCCTGGCGCCGAGCGCCGGTCCTGGTATTCACCCAGACTAGTTTGCTTTTGCGTATCTTCAATTATGCCGGGATGCCACATGTCGCATGAAACGGCTCCTGAGCAGGGCGACAAGCACTGGCGCGATCCGCCCTCTGAGCGTCGCCTCCACTGAGGCTTCGATGGTGGTGGAGTTGAAGTCCGGCCGGATAGCGAACTGCGGTTCGGCGCCCGCGACCTGCAGGAACTCCTTCGAGGCCCACTGGATAATACCGGCAATCGCCCACGCAATGCCCGCGAGGTAGCCTGTCCGTGCAGCGTCCGTGCTGCCTATGGAGGCCAGGACCCTGAACTTCTCGATATACGTTGACCGCAGCACGGTGTAGAACACGTCCCTGCGATACTCCGGGCCCGCTCGCGCCCTGAGCAGATCCGGCATCTCTCTCAGCCTCGCAAGACTCTCTCTAATCTTGCGGCGTCCGGCGGCCGTGAGAAGAGTCCTGTAGTCGAACTCTCCGATGCGCTCTTTGTAAGGCCCGAGACGCCTCTCGTCGAAGGCGAACCGGCCCTTCACGAGACGAAGGGCCCGGTATTCCACCTCTACACGCAGAGGCTTCTGCCGGTAGCGGGCGTTGAGGAAAACCCGCACCGGCAGGAACAGCAACGCCAGCACGAGACCCCCTACGATGACAGCAAGAACCGTGAAAGCATGAATGACCAAGCGTCACCTCTGCCAGAAGCCGGCACTGCAGCCTTTCCACAGCTTCTCAAGAGAGGCAGACATCTATTCGGGGCGGGAGTTATGAGGGAGTCATGCGGGTCGAGCGTCGATGGGAGGCAGGTCTTCAAGCGAGAGGAGCCCGAATCTCAGCAGGAATTCGGGCGCCGTGCAGTATAGCAAGGGTCTCCCGATGACCGGCTTCCGGCCGGCCTCCTCGATCAACCCCCGGTCGAGCAGCGTACGGAGCGCGCTGTCGGACGAGACGCCTCTGATGTTGTCGATCTCAGCTCGGGTCGTAGGCTGCTTGTACGCGATGATGGCCAGGACCTCGAGCGACGCCCTTGACAGGGGAGGAGCCTTTGTCTCTTCCTTCCCGAGGCGGCGAATGGCCTCTGCGTATTCAGGACGCGTCATCATCCTGTAGCCGCCCGCCACCAGGCATATCGCAAAGCCCCGCCGAGACGAATCATATTCCCGTTCGAGCGCCCGGAGAGCCTCTCTCGTCGTGTCGAGCGGCATCTCGCAAGCCTCGGCGAGCTGTTCGACTGAGACCGGGCCCGCGGCCGAGAACAGGAGCGCCTCAAGCATCGCCTTCAGCGCCTCTACTTCCTGTTCCCACGCTCGTTCGACGATACTGGCTTCGCTCATGGTCTCGTCTTCCCTTGAAAGATCAGCGTGATGTCGGCATACGGGGCATGCTGGACCAGGCGTATCCGTCCTTGTTTGCCGAGCTCGAGTGTCGCGATGAACACCATTATGGCTTCAGTCCTGGCTCTCAGTCCTTCGAAGATGGAGAACAGCGTCGCCCTCTGGCCGGGGTTGCGCCGCACCGCGCGGAGCACTCGAAGGAACGCGGTTTTCAGGCTGAACGGCTCTATGCGGATTTCGAGTGGAGGCGGGGGCTGCAAGCGTTCGAGCACGTGCCTCATTGCGCCTATCAAGTCCCATAACGTCGCCTTGATCGGCCCGCTGTCCACCCAACGGTCGGCGACCGGCTCTGGGGGCCGCGTGTACAGGAGCGCCATGCGCTGCTGGGAGGAGCCAAGCGCTTCCGACGCCTTCTTGAACGTGCTGTATTCCACGAGAGCCTGGACCAGGCCTGCCCTGGGGTCCTCGTCAGGGTCATCCTGCGCTCCGGGCAAGCGCTTGCGAGGCAAGAGCATGCGCACTTTGATGGAGAGAAGCGTGGCTGCCAGCGTGACGAACGCGCTGGCCACCTCAAGGTCCATCTCGTGCATCGCACCCAGGTACACGAGGTACTGGTCGGTTATGTCCGAGATGGGGATGTCGTATATGTCGATCTGCGCCTTTTGGATCAGGTGCAGCAACAGGTCGAGCGGCCCTTCAAAAACGTCCAGCTTCACCTCATACAACCGGCGACCCACCCTGGGACCAAATCTCGATCTGGCGACCGGCGACCCACACTGGCCCTATATCTTCATGGCGTCGCGCGCCTGGGCCATGACACGCTGCGCCTCAGCTCTCGCCTTCCGCGCGCCTTCATGGATCACGTCACTGACGAGCGAAGGGTTGCCCGAGTACATTGCTCGTCGCTCGTAGTGCGGAGCCATGACCGCCGAGACGATGCTCCCAAGGTTGCGTTTGCACTCGACACACCCGATTCCTGCAGCGACGCACGACTCGCGGACTCGCTCCGCTTCTCCGGGGTTGAACACCTGGTGGAAGGTGAAAGCTGTGCACACGTCCGGGTGTCCCGGGTCCGTGCGCCGGATGCGGGCCGGGTCCGTGACCATCGCGGCCACTCGCCGGGTCACCTCCTCAGGAGGAGCAGAGAGCAGGATGCTGTTGTCGTAACTCTTGCTCATCTTCCGGCCGTCGATGCCCGGGAGGACCGGGAACTTCGTCAGGAGGGCCTGTGGCTCGGGAAACGTGTCGCCGTACATGAAGTTGAACCGGCGCGCGATCTCCCGCGTCAGCTCGAGGTGGGGCAGCTGGTCCTCTCCCACCGGCACCGCCTCTCCCTTGTAGATGAGTATGTCCGCGGCCTGGAGCACCGGGTAGCCAAGGAAGCCGTAGGTCGAAAGCTCCCGCGTGGACTGTTCCCGCAACCGCTCCTTGTACGTCGGCACACGCTCCAACCACGCCAGAGGCACGAACATGGAAAACAGCAGGTGCAACTCGGCATGTTCCTTGACGTCCGACTGCACGAACATCACGCACTTCTGTGGGTCGAGCCCGGCTGCGAGCCAGTCTATGGCCATCTCCCGGACGTAGAGCCTCAGTCCGGCGGTGTCATCGTAGTCCGTCGTGAGGCCGTGCCAGTCGGCCACGAAGAAGTAGCAGTCATACTCGTGCTGCAGATTGACCCAGTTTGAGAGGGCACCGATGTAGTTGCCCAGATGCAGCAGGCCTGACGCCCGCATGCCGCTGACGATTCTCATGAACTCTGCCACCTTGTGCTTCCGTCATGTTCTCTTGCCGCAGCGAGCAACCGCTTGGCGGTCTTCTTGCCCAGGACGTCTTTGGAGACGACGTCCTCATACGTTTCGCGCCTCACGACGACACGCGACCGACCATCGCTCAACGCGACAACTGCCGGCCGCGGCAGCCTGTTGTAGTTGGACGCCATCGAATACCCGTACGCCCCTGTCGTGAGCACACACAGGATGTCGCCCGGCTCAACCGGCGGCAACTGGGTCTCCTGGATCACGATGTCGCCCGACTCACAGCTCTTGCCCGCGACCGCCACCGTCTCCGTGGCCGCATCGCCCGGCCGGTTGGCCAGCACCGCCTCGTACACCGCGCCGTAGAGCGCAGGCCTCGGGTTGTCCGCCATTCCGCCGTCAACAGAGACATACTTCCTCACACCCGGAATATCCTTGATGGCCCCTATCGTGTAGAGAGTGACGCCCGCTTCGGCCACCACGGCGCGGCCAGGCTCAAGCAGCAGTCTGGGAGGGGCGATCCTCTGCCTGTGGCATTCCCTCAAGAAGGCGCCGATCACGGAATCGAGGTACTCGTCGATCGAAGGGGGGTCATCCGCCTGGGTGTACCGTACGCCCAGGCCGCCGCCGAGGTCAAGCTCCTCAGTCCGGTAACCCTCAGCGACGAGCGAAGCGGAAAAACCAACCATGCGCCGTGTGGCGATTTCCAGCCCGGTCGTCTCCAGGATCTGCGATCCGATGTGGCAGTGAAAGCCTCTCACACGGAGGTATCCCTGTTCCCGCGCGCACCGGAAAGCTCTTGAGGCCTCCCCGTTCTCGAGCGCGAAGCCGAACTTGGAGTCCAGCATGCCCGTCTCGATGTACCGGTGGGTGTGGGCCTCCACTCCCGGCGCGACCCTGATAAGCACGTCGACCTCCCGGCCGGCGCGCCTGGCCGCGTCTGAGAGCATCTGGATTTCGAGATAGTTGTCGATGGCGAAGCGTCCGACACCGCACTCGACCCCATACAGGATCTCTTGCATGGACTTATTGTTGCCGTGGAATATGATGTGTTCCGGCGGAAACCCCGCGCGGAGCGCAGTGTGGAGCTCGCCGCCGGAAACGATGTCCAGGCGCATCCCTTCCTGCGCAGCTATCTCGCACATCCAGCCGCAGAGGAAAGCTTTGCCGGCGTAGGCCACGTCGCACCCCGCGTAGCGAGAAGACGCCCCAGAGACCAGGTTCCTGGCATTATGCCTGATGAGGTCCTCATTCATGACATACAGGGGAGTGCCGTGCTTCTTGGCAATCGATGCCAGATCGCAGCCGGCCATCGCGAGGTGATGCCGTGAGTTCTCACTGAGATATGAACGCCCAAACATCAAGGCTCAAGTCTCCAGTCTATGCTGTTCCGCGCCCCATAAACAAAATGAGCAGGCCGACCCTTGGCCATGCTGGCATCCCTGCTCAAGTTGTGACCTCGTGCGAACTCACGGGCACGATGTGGACAACCCTTCATATTAGCTCGAATAATAGCATAG